>CANPVW010000260.1 GCA_947581745.1 Candidatus Benthicola azotiphorus | reverse complement strand
AGAGTCCATCCGCGACGATCTTCTCTCCCCTCGATGGCGCCGTCTTCCTCGACGGGCAGTCCGTATTGCTCCAGGGAAGCGCCTCCGACGCGGAGGACGGCTCCGTGGCGTCCGGATCCCTGACCTGGGTTTCCGACGTGGACGGGCCCCTGGGCAGCGGTGGAGCGTTCACCGCTCACCCGACGGTCGGGAACCACGTGATCACGCTGACGGCGACCGACGCCGGTGGGCTCGCGGGAACGGCGAGCGTGGCGATCACGGTCAGCCCCCGCGTGAACGCGTCCGGAACCTGGACGCTGGACGTCGAGTCGCCGGAGCGCGGGACATTCAGCGCCGAGTTGACGCTCGCTCAGACCAATTCCAGCGTCTCGGGTACCTTCCTGATCAGTAATGGGGAGTCCGGGACATTGAGCGGGACGATCACCGGTCTCGCCATGCACGTGACCATGACCCAGACCGATCCCGGCGACGACATCCTCGCGATGGAAGCCACGCTTGATGAGACGGGCACGATGATCTCGGGCTCGTTCGAAACGATCAACGTGATCAACTTCCCCTACGCCGGCACCTTCACCGGACACATCAACTGAGGTGATCGACCATCCTGTTCGAGGGCGGCGGGATGATTCCAAAAGGCGCGGGTGGAGTGAGAAGGAGCCCTCCGCTCATCGGAATGGTCCGGTGAGTCTCCGCCCGCGTCCTTATCGAAGCGTGACGCGGCCCCACGCGCAGGCCACGAAGCGTCCGTGGTGGGAGAAGGAGAGGTCCGCAGACAGCGCCTTGCCCCGCCAGAACACGCGCGGCACCCGCTTTGCCGCGGCCGATATGTCGAGGTCGGACGGAACGACCGACAGCGCGGTCGCGACAGCGGAGCGGGCCAGCTGCCGGACCAGGGCGCTGGCTTCCTGCCCGGGGACGTGACGCGCCGCCGCCCGCCCGAGCGACCGGAGTTCCCAGCCGGCCTTCGCAATCCCGGCGCCCGACAGGGATGCCACGGCGTGAATCCACTCGTCGGTCCCCTCGAGGCACACCTGGAACCGGCCGAGGACGTGGCTCACTTCCGCCAGGAAGGGGTCGCGATCCTCCGTCTCGCCGCCCGGGATCCGGACCGTGAAGGCCCGGGGGGAGAAGCAGACGCGGGAGTCGAGCTTCCTGGCCACCTTGTACGCGCTTTCCTTGGCCGCCCACAGCGCCCAGCGCACGCGGTGCGGCGAGCCGGCGGCGAGGATGCGGGCCCGCTCGGTCCACGTGAACACCCGAGCGTCGAATCGAGGATGGATCGCGTCCGGCTGGTTCTCCGGGTCGCGGAGATCGACGATGTCATTTCCGACGAGCAAAGTACTTTTCTTCCATGCGGACCAGGCGGTCCGCGATCTGCTGCGCGTATTCCCGGGAACGGCGCATGCCCGTGCGCTCCGAGTGCGGGCGGACGAGCTCGAAGTCGACGTAGAACGAGTCGCCCACCGCGGGGACCGTGGACCAGCTGCGCTGGCGGTCGCCCCGCAGGTAGACCACGAGGGCGCGACAGTTCCGCACCGAGCTGGCGATCCGGCCCATCCCGTGGGCGATCGAGTCCAGCTGGATGCGGCCCGTGCGGCTGCGGCCGCCCTCGGCGAAGATGAGTGCTGTCTCGCCCTTCGAGAGCAGGTACTTCACCCTCTTCAGCGCACCGGAGACCTCTTCCCGACGGCCGCCCCGCTTGATCGGAATGCACTTCGTGATCCAGACGGCCGCCTTTCCGAACCACACGGAGGCGAAGTTGCGGTGCTCGGGGAGGTTCCAGGGCATGCGGCGGTAGTTGAAGAAGTACCACCAGCTGCCACCCAGGGCCCACGCCACCAGCATGGAGTCGACCATGGTGAGGTGGTTCGCGCAGATGAGGATCGGCTCGTCGCTCTCCCGTACGAGGGCTCGGAACCGCTTGCGGAGGCGCGCGGCGTCCTGGATGCGGTACCGCATCACGTAACGGAGGGCGAACGCACTCGCCGGGATCCAGAACACGGACAGGACCCGGCCCACTTCGCGCTGGATCCACAGCGCCAACCGCGTGCGACGGGGGATGTCGGTCACCGGACCGGTCGCCAGGCTCAGCCGAGCTTCGCCTCGATGAGCGAAACCGCGTCGCCCACCGTGTTCACGGCATCGGCGTCCTCGTCGGCGACCTCGATGTCGAACTCGTCCTCGAAGTCCAGGATCACGTCCACCAGCCGGGCCGAGTTCACCTTGAGGTCCTCGAGGATATTGGTGTCCTCGGACGCTCCTTCAAGTGCGTCCTTGTTCTTGGCGTAGCGGCCGATGATCTCCATGACCTTCGCGTAGGTCTCGTCTCTCGACACCTGCTCTCGCTCCTGTGGTGAGTAAATGCCTCGATTCCTAACTAATAACACTACCCGGCCCATCGACGGAAGATCACGCAAGCGTTCACGTCCCCGAACCCGAAGCCCGACTTGATGATCGTACGGAGCCCGGGCATCTCACGGACCTCGTGCGGGATCGATCCCGCGTAGGCCTCGATCTCGGGATGGACGTCCTCGCAGTTCAGCGACGGGTGCGCGAAGCCGCCCCGGAGCATCAGGATGCAGGCCACCGATTCCAGGGCCCCGGCCGCCCCGAGTCCGTGCCCGATCATCGACTTGGTCGAGTGGATGACCGGGAAGGTCTCCGGGGTCGCCTCCAGCGCGTCGACCCAGGCGGCCACTTCGTTCGGGTCGGCCCCCGTCGCCGTGAGATGTCCGTTGATCAGGTCGACCTCTCCCGGCTCGATCCGCGCGTCGGCGATCGCCTGGCGGATGCAGCGGCGCACGCTGACCGGGTTCGGCGCGGTCATGCTGCCGCCGCTGCGGTGACCGCCGCAGTTGAGCGCTCCGCCGAGCACCTCCGCGTAGATCCGGGCGCCCCTCTCCTCGGCGCTCTCCAGGCTCTCGAGGTGGAGAATGGCCGCTCCGCTGCCGGGAACGAAGCCGCCGGCCGACGCGCTGAGGGGCCGCGAGGCCTTCTCGGGCTCGTCGTTGTGCGTGCGGCACAGAACCCGCATGGAGTCGAAGCCGGCCCAGATGTAATGGCTCGCGCCCTCCGTGCCGCCGCACAGCATCCTCTCCGCCAGCCCGCCCCGGATGCGGGCCGCACCCTCGATGATCGCCTCGGTGCCGGTGCTGCAGGCGCTGGAGTTGGCCGTGACCTGGTTTCCGAGCGCCAGGAGCCCCGAGACGCGCGCCGAGACGCCGCTCCCCATCACCTGCTCCACCATCGTGCTGCCGAGGCGTCGCACGCGGCCACCGTCCACCAGGGGAACGATCCGCTCGCCGATCGTGTCGATGCCGCCGATACCGGTGCCGATTACCGCGCCGGCGTCCCAGTGCACGTGATC
This sequence comes from Candidatus Benthicola azotiphorus, assembly GCA_947581745.1. GTDB lineage: Bacteria > Gemmatimonadota > Gemmatimonadetes > Palauibacterales > Palauibacteraceae > Benthicola > Benthicola azotiphorus. The sequence goes on along the minus strand of CANPVW010000260.1, from coordinate 1,054 downwards.
GTCGTCGTGGGACGGGCGCTCGAAGCCGGCGTCCTCCCAGGCGTCCACGGCCGCGATGCAGCCGAACCGATGGCTGGAGTTCATGGCCAGCAGCTCGTCTTCGTCGAAATAGCGCTCGGCGAGCTCGTCGACGCCCTGCGGCACCCCGGCCACTCGGCACGCGAAGTTCAGCTCGTCGAGCAGCGGGACGCGGCGGATCCCCGAGGTCCCGCTCCGGAGAGCCATCTCGTACGCTCCGAGGCCCACGGCGTTCGGGGCCACCACTCCGAGGCCCGTGATGACGACGCGTCGTGTCATTCGCTTCTCACCTCGACACCCCCATGCCGGATATGATCGCGGAACAGACCAGGGTCCCATCGTCCAGGTGCATCTCCGCCCCCGAGCGGAGCTTGCCGCGCCGCCAGAAAGTCCGGTGCGCAGACACGGTGACCCTTTCCCCCGGCTTGACGATGCCCGAGAAGTCGACCTCGGCGTCGGAGAACAGCGCCAGCCGGCGCTCGACGGCCTCGCGGCCGGCCTCCAGCGCCACCAGGTAGATCCCCAGGGCCACGACTCCCACCTGCGCGATGCATTCCAGGAGGATCACGCCGGGCGTGACGGGATTGCCGGGAAAGTGACCACGGTAGAAATCCGCGTCCGCCGGAAACGTGTAGCGCGCCACGATACGGCTCTCCGACACCTCGACGATCTCGTCCACGAAGCGGAACGGCTCCTGCTGCGGGAGCAGATCCAGGACCTCGGCCGGCGAGAGGGCGACTCCGCTCATTCTCCGAGTCGTCCTCCGCGCGAGTGCTTCGAGGGCCAGGGATAGTCCGGGTAGTCGATGTCCCGGAACACTCCGACCTTGGCCCGCTTGATCTCGTAGATCGCCTCTCCGTCCACCAGCACCGTGGCGTCGCCGAGTGCCACCGCCGAACCCGAAGAGGGAAGCTCCTGGTAGCGCACGATGTCGATCTCGTATCGCACGACGCGGTCTCGCGGCCTGATCTGGCCGAAGAACTCGATCTCCTGACATCCGAGTGCCCGTCCCGTCCCCGGCGCCCCGTTCCAGGCG
>CANPVW010000259.1 GCA_947581745.1 Candidatus Benthicola azotiphorus | reverse complement strand
CCGCCTGTACCTCCGTGATCGCCGCCGTCAGCGTCGTCTTCCCGTGGTCCACGTGCCCGATCGTTCCCACGTTCACGTGCGGCTTCGTCCGCTCGAACTTCTGCTTCGCCATCCTGTCCGATCTCCTGATCCGTTTATCTTCGCCGGACGGAAGGGGCATCGCCCGTTCCGTCATCTTCCGAGGACCGCCTTATCGGCCGGCCATGATCTCCTCGGCCTTGCTCTGCGGTACCTGCGCGTAGTGCGAGAACTGCATGGTGTACACGGCCCGCCCCTGGCTCAGGGAGCGCAGGGTGGTCGAGTACCCGAACATCTCCGACAGCGGCACCGAGGCGCCGACCACCTGGGCCTGCCCCCGCTGGACCATCCCGCCGATCTTGCCGCGTCGGCTGGAGAGGTCTCCCATCACGTCGCCCAGGTACTCCTCGGGCGTGACGACCTCCACGTCCATGACCGGTTCGAGGATCGCCGGATCGGCCCGCTTCACGCCTTCCTTGAGCGCCATCGAGCCCGCGATCTTGAACGCCATCTCGCTCGAGTCCACGTCGTGCGTGGAGCCGTCGATCAGCGAGGCCTTGATGTCGATCAGCGGGTAGCCCGCCAGCACGCCGGAATCCATGGCCTCCCGGATCCCCTGCTGCACGGGCCGAATGAACTCGCGCGGGATCGCGCCTCCCACGATCTCGTCTTCGAACACGAACCCGACCCCCGGCTCGGTCGGCTCGATGTTGATCACGACGTGTCCGAACTGGCCGCGTCCGCCCGTCTGGCGGACGAACCGGGCCTCGACGTTCTGGACCGCCTTCCGGATCGTCTCTCGATAGGCCACCTGTGGCCGGCCGACGTTGGCGTTGACCTTGAACTCGCGCTGCAGACGATCGACGATGATCTCCAGGTGGAGCTCGCCCATCCCGCTGATGATCGTCTGGCCCGTCTCGTCATCCGTGTAGACGCGGAAGGTGGGATCCTCTTCCATCAGCTTGGCGAGAGCCTGCGCCAGTTTGTCCTGGTCCGCCTTCGTCTTCGGCTCGATCGCGACTCGGATCACCGGTTCCGGGAAGCTCATCGCCTCGAGGATGACCGGATCGCCCGGGTCCGAGAGAGTGTCGCCCGTGCGGGCGAACTTCATCCCGATCGCGGCCCCGATGTCGCCCGCCTGGAAGCTCTCCACTTCCTCGCGCTTGTTGGCGTGCATCTGCAGCAGGCGGCCGATGCGCTCCTTCTTGCCCTGGGTGGCGTTCAGGACGTGCGAGCCGGCCTCCAGCTTCCCGGAATAGACGCGGAAATAGGCCAGCCGACCGACGAAGGGATCGGTCATGATCTTGAACACGAGCGCCGCGAAGGGCTCTTCCTCCGAGGGCTCGCGCTGGACGAAGTGTTCGTCGCGATTCGGGAGGTGCCCGACGACGGCCGGCTTGTCCACCGGCGACGGCAGGTAGTCCACGATCGCATCGAGCAGCTTCTGGACACCCTTGTTCTTGAACGATGCACCGCAGAGGACGGGCGTGATCGCGCCCGCCAGGGTCGCGCTCCGCACGGCCCGGCGGACCTCGTCCTCCTCGAGCTCACGTCCCTCCAGGTAGTGCTCCAGGAGCTCTTCGTCGTGCTCGACCGCCGCTTCCACGAGCTCGTGGCGCAGCCCCTCAGCCTTCTCGCGAAGGGCATCCGGGACCGGGCCCTCGGTCCATTTCACGCCCAGGGAGTCTTCGTCGTACACCACCTCGACCATTCGAACCAGGTCGATGTGACCCGTGTAGAGCTCCCCCTCGCCGAGTGGGTACTGGAGCGGGTAGGCCTTGGCTCCGAGCCGCTCCTTCATCATGCGGACGACGTTCTCGAAATCCGCGCCGACCCGGTCCATCTTGTTCACGAAGGCGATGCGCGGGACGCCGTACTTGTCGGCCTGCCGCCAGACCGTCTCGGACTGGGGCTCCACGCCTCCGACCGCGCAGAACAGGGCCACGGCCCCGTCGAGCACGCGCAGGCTGCGTTCCACCTCGACCGTGAAGTCCACGTGGCCGGGCGTGTCGATGATGTTGACCTGATACTGCTCGTTGAACCGGTTCCAGAAGGTGGTCGTCGCCGCCGAGGTGATCGTGATCCCCCGCTCCTGCTCCTGCTCCATCCAGTCCATCGTGGCATCGCCATGATGCACCTCGCCCATCCGATGCACCCGCCCCGTGTAGTACAGGATGCGCTCGGTGGTCGTGGTCTTACCGGCATCGATGTGCGCCATGATGCCGATGTTCCTGACGTGTTCCAGCCCCGCGCTATGCTCCATCTATTTCAGAACCTTCTCTCACTCGTTTGCGGACCGGCCGTCGGCCGATCGCTTCCCGCGCGGTTCGCGCCTGCTACCAGCGGTAATGCGCGAACGCCTTGTTCGCCTCCGCCATCCGATGCACGTCTTCCTTCCTCTTCACGGCACCACCGTCGCCGCGTGCGGCGTCGAGAAACTCGGCGGCCAGCCGATCGGACATCGTCTTGCCCGTGCGACCCCGGGCGAACGTCACGAGCCACCTCCGGGCCAGCGAATCGCGACGGCTCGGACGGACCTCCATCGGCACCTGATAGGTGGCGCCGCCGACCCGCCGACTGCGCACCTCGAGCACCGGCTTGGCGTTCGACAGCGCCTGCCGGAAGATGTTCAGGCCCGGCTGTCCCGTCTTCTCCTCGATCTTCCGCATCGCTTCGTAGAAGATCTGCTCCGCCGTCGACTTCTTACCGTCCAGCATGAGGACGTTGACGAACCGAGTCACCTCCTGGCTCCCGTACTTGGCGTCCGGGGGAGTCTCTCTCGGAACCGCCTTCTGCCTGCGTGACATGTGCCCTTCCTTGAAACGGAAACCCGGCCGAGATGTGAAGGCCGGGTCGATCCCAGTGCTTCTCTCGAGTTCCTTACTTCGGGGCCTGTGCGCCCTGCCGGCGCATGGTTCCCCTCTATGTACTAACGCTTAGAGCCATACTTCGAGCGCCCCTTCCTCCGGTCGGAGACGCCGGAGGCATCCAGGGTTCCCCGGATGATGTGGTACCGTACTCCGGGGAGGTCCTTCACCCGGCCCCCGCGGATCAGGACTATGCTGTGTTCCTGCAGGTTGTGACCTTCTCCGGGAATGTAGGCCGTGACTTCGTAGCCGTTCGTCAGCCGCACACGAGCGACCTTGCGAAGCGCCGAGTTGGGCTTCTTGGGAGTCGTGGTGTACACGCGCGTGCAGACGCCCCGCTTCTGCGGATTCGCCTCCAGCGCGGGCGCCTTCCGCTTCTTCTCCAGAGCCTGGCGCCCCTTGCGTACCAGCTGATTGATCGTGGGCATACCCCAGCCGTTCTTCCTGTAGCTCGGTAGCGACAGAAACCGCTCCCCCGCGTGCCGTGCATCGCGACACTCGAAGCAGCGGTTCAAATTACGCGGAAGCGACCCCCGCTTCCGTCAAGAAACGACGCCGACCCATTGCTCGACAGACCGGGCAAGGTAGGCGTGTCGATTGGCGTTGTCAAGGAGCGGTTCCGGGGACCGCGAAGTCCCCGGAACCACCATTCCGACAGGCCTCGAAGACGGACCAGGCGCGACCCGTCAGGCCTCCGACTGAACCTCCGCCTCGCTGCTGTCCATCTCGCCCCGCAGCTCCGCGAACAGCCCGCCGGCCGTGGCGATCGGCTCCTCGGGCTCCGGCTGCCTGCGGCGAAGTGCGTCCAGCTCCTCCTGCAGCGGCTCGCCGACGAGGAACTCCACGTTCTGATATCTGTGGATTCCCGTTCCAGCCGGCACGAGGTGGCCGATGATGATGTTCTCCTTGAGGCCGCGAAGATCGTCCTTCGCGCCGCGGACTGCCGCGTCCGTGAGCACCCGCGTGGTCTCCTGGAAGGAGGCCGCGCTGATGAACGACTCGGTGGTCAGGCTGGACTTGGTGATGCCCAGCAGCACGGGCTCCGATCGCGGCGGCTTACCGCCCTCTCCGATGACCTCGCGCGTACGCTCGCGGAACTCCATGCGATCCACGTGCTCGCCCTCGAGATACTCGGTGTCGCCGGGGTCGGTGATCTTCACCTTCTGCAACATCTGCCTGACGATCACGCCGATGTGCTTGTCGTTGATGCGCACGCCCTGGAGGCGGTACACCTCCTGGATCTCGTTCAGGAGGTACTCCTGCACGGCCCGCGGACCCTTGACGCGCAGAATGTCGTGCGGATTGACCGGGCCTTCCGACAGCCGGTCCCCCGCCCGCACCTGGTCGCCCTCGTGCACCCGGAGGTGCTTGCCCACCGCCACCTGGTAAACCTGCTCTTCGTCGTTCTCCATGGTGACGAGGATCTCGCGCTTGCCGCGCTTGATCCCCCCGAACGAGACTCGTCCGTCGACCTCCGTGATCGTCGCGGGGTCCTTCGGACGGCGGGCCTCGAACAGCTCGGCCACGCGCGGCAGACCGCCGGTGATGTCACGGGTCTTGTATGCCTCCCGGCTGATCTTGGCGATCGTGTCTCCGGGCTGGACGGTCTCCTTGTCGTGCACCAGGAGCTGGGCTCCGACGGGCACGATGAACTCGCGGAGCTTCTTGCCCTTCGAGTCCACGATCTCGATCCGCGGGTGGAGCTTCTTGTCACGGTCGTCGATGATGACCAGCTGACGTCGGCCGGTCGCCTCGTCCAGCTCCTCCCGGAACGTCTCTTCCGGGACGATGTCGTTGTACTGGATCTTCCCGACGTGATCGGCGACGATCGGCTCCGAATAAGGATCCCATCCGAACAGCAGATCGCCGGGGTTCACTTCCTGTCCGTCCGTCACGTGCAGCTGGGCGCCATACGGGACGGCGAGGCGGGATCGCACCCGGTCCTCCTCCGTCCGCATCAGCAGCTGACCCTCGCGACTGGTGACGACGATGTGCCCATCCGGGCTCTCGACCGTGGTCACTCGCTCGAAGCCTACGGTTCCCTGCAGCTTGGACTTCCGCTGCGTCTGGGCCGCAATTCGGGCCGCCGTGCCTCCGATGTGGAACGTACGCAGAGTCAGCTGCGTGCCGGGCTCGCCGATCGACTGGGCGGCCAGGATCCCGACCGCCTCCCCGACGTCCACCATCTTCATGGTCGCCAGGTTGCGGCCATAGCACTTCTGACACAGTCCGCGCCTCGCCTCGCACGTCAGCACGGAACGGATCTTCACGGATTGCAGACCGGCTTCCTCGATCGCGAGCGCCGCCTCGTCACCGATGATCTCACCGGCCTCTACGATCACCTCGTCGCTGATCGGGTCCACCACGTCCTCGCGAGCCACGTTGCCGACGACCCGGTCGCCCAGCGGCTCGATGATGTCCTCGCCCTCCTTCAGGGCCGAGATCTCCAGACCCAGCACCGTTCCGCAGTCTTCCTCGACCACGGTCACGTCCTGCGCGACGTCGACGAGTCGACGCGTGAGGTAGCCCGCATCCGCCGTCTTGAGGGCCGTGTCCGCGAGCCCCTTCCGGGCTCCGTGCGTCGAGATGAAGTACTCCAGCACGCTCAGTCCCTCGCGGAAGTTCGCGCGAATCGGGCTCTCGATGATCTCGCCGATCCCACCGGTCAGCTTCTTCTGCGGCTTCGCCATCAGGCCGCGCATGCCCGCCAGCTGCCGGATCTGGTCGCGCGAGCCCCGCGAGCCGGACTCGAACATCATGTAGATCGGGTTGTAACCGTCGCGCGAGTCGGCCATGCCCTTCACCATCGCGTCGGCCACATCGTTGTTCGCGTGGGTCCAGGCGTCGATGACCTTGTTGTATCGCTCACCGAACGAGATCACTCCCTTGTGGTACGCGCGCGTGAAGCGGTCCACGTCTTCCTGCGCCTCGGCCAGGATGGTGGCCTTCTCGACCGGAATGACCATGTCTTCCATGCCCACGGACACGCCTCCGTGGGTGGCGTGGCCGAAGCCGAAGTTCTTGAGGCGATCCAGGAACTCGGTCGTCGCTGCCATGCCCGCCGCCCGGAACACCTCGAACACGAGGTCTCCCAGCATCCCCTTGCTCATCACCGAGTTCTCGAAAGGCATCTCATCCGGCAGGATGTCGTTGAACAGGATCCTGCCGACGGTCGTGAGAATCCACTGATCGCCGTCCAGCAGAAGCGCCGCGTGGTGATAGTCGGGCGTTCCCCGCTCGGTTCGCAGGTGCCCGTTCGCCATGGCCAGGTCGATCTCGGCCGCGTCCGTGAAGCGGGGCAGACCTTCCACGTCCGTGATCCGGTCGAATCCCGGGGGCGCCTTCGTGACGTAGTAGCAGCCGAGCACCATGTCCTGGCTCGGCGCCGCGATCGGCCTTCCGTTCGACGGCTTCAGGACGTTGTTGCTCGACAGCATCAGGATGCGCGCTTCGAGCTGCGCCTCGAACGACAGCGGCACGTGCACCGCCATCTGGTCGCCGTCGAAATCGGCATTGAACGCCGCACACACCAGCGGGTGAATCCGGATCGCCTTCCCCTCCACGAGGACCGGCTCGAACGCCTGGATCCCGAGGCGGTGCAGCGTCGGCGCACGGTTCAGGAGAACCGGATGGTCCTTGATGATGTCCTCGAGCACCTCGTAGACCTTCGGGTCGTAGCGCTCGACGAGCTTCTTGGCGCGCTTCACCGTCTCGGCGTCGCCACGCCGCTCCAGCTCGTGGATGATGAACGGCTTGAACAGCTCTACGGCCATCACCTTCGGAAGCCCGCACTGGTGCAGCTGCAGCTC
>CANPVW010000258.1 GCA_947581745.1 Candidatus Benthicola azotiphorus | reverse complement strand
TCCTCGCACCGCCGGCCGTCGACGTCGTCCGTCTCGCGGTGGATGTTGATCCCGTGGCCGTCACCGCAGATCCCTTCCCGCGCGGGGTAGTGGAACCGCACCGTGCCGTCCGGGGCCGCGGCGATCAGCCGGGCCAGGCTCCCTGTTTCCTGCGCGCCGATCGGCGAGGCGGTGGCCAGCAAGGAGACGGCGGCGACGCTCGAGAAGAGCGCCGCCACCGGACCCGCACCACCCCGCATCATCCGCCCTGCTGTCCTCAGCCTCATCCTCGCCTCACCTCGTCCGCGGTCGGTGGCTACTGCTCCAGGATCTCGAGCAGCACTTCCTGCGCCCGTGGATCGCCGGACTGACCGATCCAGAACACGGCGTTCTGACGGAGCTCCGGGTCCTCTTCGGTGCGGGCGATCTGCAGCATCTTGTCGAACGCCGCCTCGCCGTCGATCTGCGTCAGCGTGAACAGGATCTGCTCCTTCATCTCCCGGTTGCCGGCACTGTCGTACATCTGACTCAGCACGCCCGCGTCCACGTTGCCCGTCTGCCCCGCCATGAACAGCGCCATCTGGCGGACTTCGTCGTCCTCCTTCGGATCGCTGAAGATCGCGAGCAGCCAGTCGCCGTCCACCGCTTCGGGCATCTGCGTGAGCGCGAACAGGATCTGGTCGCGCACTTCCGGATCATCGATCTGCCGGAACATCTGCTTCAAAAGCGCCGCGTTCTCGGGCGACGGGTGCTGCGCGAGTCCGTGGACCGCCATCCCCCGCACCTCGGGATCGACATCGGAGCGCGAGGCGTAGTCCCGCAGGATCTTCCCCGCCCGGGGATCGTTGGTCTGTCCGAGCGCGAATACCGCCTGCCCCTTCAAGTCCTCGTCGATGTTCGGGTCCTCGAGAATCGAGATCGTGGCGTCGATCGCTCGCGGATCGTCGACCTGGGTGAGCCAGAAGGCCGCCTGCGCCTTCACCTCCGGATCCGGGTCGTTCCGCACCACGTCCAGCATCAGGTCCAGCGTCTGGTCGGACTCGTGCTGCCCGAGGATGAAGATCGCCTGGGCCCGGAGATCGGCGGTCTCCGGTGTCCGGTTCTTCAGGACCTTCGTGAGGTACGGAATCGCCCTGTCCGGATCCGCCTGGATCAGGGCCTGGAGCGCCATCGCCTTGATCTCGGCTTCTCGCTGCGCCTCGACGTCGACCTCCTGCGAGATCTCCCGGTCCAGGCGGTCCGCCTCGCGGGCCAGGCGCTCGGCCGCCTGCGAATCGCCCCGTCGCGCCAGTTCGCCTTCGATCCGGACTGCCAACTCCTCCGCGTCACCGCGCGAGGCCGCATCGGGATAGCGCCTCATCTGCTCCTGGAGCTTCTGCATCGCCCGATCGTAGTTGCTGCGTCCACCGATCCTGTAGTAGGCGAGCGCCTGGTAGTACAGCGCCTCGGCGGAGTACTGGGGCTCCTGCGAGAGCGACTGCTCGAACAGCTCGATCGCCCGCCGGTATTCGGACTCGTTGAGCGCCCTGCGGGCCGCGCGGTAGATCGTGTCGGCCATCACCTGCGCCCGAAAGGCCAGCGCGCTGACGTCCTGCATCGCGGCGACCTGGTACTGCGCGGCCGCTCTCTGGGCCGACATCGCCGAGGCCAGCACCTGCGCCTGGCGCTCCAGCTCCAGCGCCGCCCGCGCCTGCTCGTCCTGCCCGTTCGCGCGTCCCGGCGACAGCAGGGCTGCCAGGCAGAGCAGAGCCCCCGAACCCCTCTTCATCATCTTCGACATCGTTCGTCTCCTCTTCCCGTTGACTCTATTACAGTCCCACCATCGCCGGCGCGGTCGCTTCCGCGGCCTTGAGCCGGAACAGCAACTGACTGGATTCCAGACCTTCATCGATGATCTCCACCTCGTTCGGATCGTCCGCTCTCAGCTGAACGATCTGCGCCAGCACGAGCTCCAGGTCGCCGAGCAGGTTCCGGAGCTCGGGATCGTCGCCCGCCGGGGAGTCGATCAGGAGCCGCGTGTCCGTCAGGAGCCGCCGCGCCCACGTTCCGAGGTCCGTTGCGTCGAGGCGGTCGGAACGGGCGTCGACCCGGAACATCGTCAGGAAATCCGCCGTGCGGTTGAGATGTCGGGCCGCAGCCACCCTGTACGAGCGCGGTACCACGGTGCCCGCCGCACTCGGCGTCCCCTTGGGCGGAGCAACGCCCACGACGGCAGGCGTCCCGGTTCCGGCGTCGGACAGTCCGACCCCCGCATCCGGACCGCCGCCGAAGGAGCCTCGGCCGAGAACGACGCCCACCACGAGCGCCGCCGCGACCGCTGCCCACCAGGGCTGCGGACGGAAGCGTCGGATCGGGACGACTCCCGGCGCCGCGGCCGCGCGGGCCGCCTGGATCACCGTCCACATTTCGTCGCGCGGAGTCTCCGGCGGCGCGCGGTAGCTGTCTCGCGCCGCGTTCGCCACGCCGGCGTCGAACCGGTCCCTCTCGGTCTCGCCGAGGTCTTCGTCCATGCGGTTCTGGTCGTTCATGCCACCACTTCCTCCGCGAAGTCCGCAAGTTCGACGCGGAGCTTCGCCCTGGCGCGCGACAGCTGGGCTTTCGAAGTGCCGGTCGCGACACCCAGCGCGCCGGCTATTTCTTCGTGCGTGTATCCCTCGATGTCGTGCATCACGAAGACAGTCCGATATCCGTCGGGCAGGCCGTCGATGGCCTGCGTGAGTCGATCCTTGAGGTCGGGCTCCGCGCGGCGCCTTCCGCCCGCCACGGCCCTGGCCTGCTCGAGATCGATTTCCGACGTCCGGAACTTCTTCACTTTTCTCAATCCGTTGAGGACCACTGAGGTCGTTACCGTGTGCAGCCACGTGGAGAGGGCCGAATCGCCCCGAAACGTGTGCAACTTGTTGAAGGCGCGAATGAAGGCCTCCTGCGTGAAGTCCTGGGCCAGCGCCTCGTCTCCCGTCATCCGATAGGCCAGGCGGAACACCCGGTCCACGTGTGCGTCGTACAGGGCGCGCTCAGCTTCGGGATCTCCCGCCCGCACCTTCGCCAGAAGCTGTGAGTCGTCCACTCGCTCGAGCTCTTCCTGTCGTCGCCTCGTCGGCTCAGGCCGGGCCTCTCCCGGCGCCTTCAACCGATCGGACACGGCCTGGGGGGAAACCGTTGCGTGGATTGGCCCGAGCTTGGCACCCTCCCACGCGGGCAGGCAGCCGGACCCGCCGCACTCTATTCAGTGAGGCCGCCGGTGCGGAGCACGGCCTGGAACTCGGGTCGACCGCGGATTTCGTCGAAGGCGGGATCGATCCGCAGCCAGTCCACGGTGAGGGGGGAGTATCCTGATAGCATGGGGCCGAGCTCCCGGACGGCCCGGTCCGCGTCACCGGCCATGGCGACGAGCCGGGCGTAGCATATCGCGTTCACCGCCCCGGGATAGAAGTCCCAGTAGGCATTGCGGATGGCGATGCTGGAATCCGCCTGGGCGAGGGCGGCTTCCCTGTCGCCGGCCAGGAAGTCCGCGTAGGCGAGGCGCATCCTGTACAGCTCGTCTCCAGGACGTTCGTCCACCAGAGAGCGCAAGACAGAGCGGGCCGAGTCGGCCATCGCCCGGGCGCGTGCCGTATCACCCCGCGAGCGTGCCTCCAGGGCGCACCCGATCAGGCGATCCTCGGGCCACTGGCGTACGAACCCCGCGTTCTGCGGCGCCCGGCAGACGCGCAGGGCCAGCGAATCGTCGACCAGCCATCCCTGGAGACTGCTGGTCAGCAAGTTTCCGGCGACCGCGCCGCGGAGCTCCGGATCCGAGATCGTCGACACGGCGGCCCGCGCGGAATCGAGCGACCCCATCGCCGCCTGGATGAACGCGCCGTCGGCCAGCACGAAGTCGGCTCGCTCCCGCACCCCCAGGGGACGCGCCTCTTCGTGGCGCGCCCAGGCTTCGCCGAGGCGATGCTGCCACAGCAGATTCCGTGATACACGCGACACGGCCGATGCGCTCAGAGGATCGAGGCCGGCCGCACGCTGCGCTTCGACCAGTGCGCTGTCCAGGAAGCCGGCAGACCAAAGAGCCGATGCCCGGAAGTGCATGATGCCCACCCGCCCCGGAGCCAGGGCGCGGGCACGGTCCAGATAGTAGAGCGCCGAGTCCAGATTCTGCGTGACGGTGCGGTGGTACAGCCCCTCCGCCAGGAAGCTCGCGGCCAGCTCCGGGCCGTGCCTGAGCGCCGCGTCGGCCAGCTCCCCGATGCGGGCGCTGTCGGCGGCGGTCCGGGCTCCGAAGTTGAATTGCACCGCCGCTGACAGCGCCAGATCGGCATAGGCCAGGGCGAAGGTGGAATCGAGGGCGATCGCTTCGAGAAGACGGGCCGTGCGGGCTTCGCCCGTGAGGTGCTGGGCCCTCAGGTACGCCTCATAGGCCGCGGGATTGCTCTGCGGCGGGGCCAGGTTGGCCCGGGCCGCCTCGCCGATCGTCAGGTCGAGCGCGCTGACTACGTCCCCCGCGATCGTCCGCTCCACGTCTGACAGCGTGGCGGCGTCGACCACGATAGGCCTCTGGTCCCAGAAGCCGATCCGGGTCCCGTTGGCGCCGAACAGCTCCGGGCGAACCTCGATCCGGTCGCCGGCGATGTCCTTTTCCACGACGGCCCGCAGGAGGTAATCCGCACCCAGCCGACGGGCGAGCGCAGGCGCGGGAAGCGAGTTGAGCTCTTCCGCGCCGCTCGAAGTCTCCCCGACCACGTCGATGCCGTCGACGACGGCGAGACGATCGCGCACGCTGATGGTGATTCCGGAGGCGATTTCGTCCGCGCCCCCCCCGACCGGACGGAACGGGAGCACGGCGATCGTCGCGTTCCCGGAAGGTCGAACCGCGCCTCGCGGCCACAGCCACCAGATCGCCGGGACGAGCAGCACGAGCAGCGAGGCGAGCAACCAGTAGCGGCGGTGGCGCGCCGGCGAAACCGGAGGAGACAACGCGGCCGTCCCGCGGTTGGCCAGGGCCTCGAGATCAGACATCATCTCGGGCGCCGTCCCGTACCGGTCGGCGGGCAGCCGCGCCAGCGCCCGATCGAGCACCGGCTGCAGTGCCGCGGCCGAAGGACGCTGGCTCGCCACCGCCGGCACGTCACCCGTCATCGCCTGCGCGACGATCGCCATCGGGGACGGTCCGGCGTAGGGAGTCACTCCGCACAGCATCTCGTACAGGACGCAGCCCACCGAGTAGATGTCGGCCCGGTGATCGAGGCTCCCGGCGGCAGTGAGCTGCTCGGGGCTCATGTAGCTGGGTGTCCCGACCGTCATTCCCGTGGCCGTGAGAGCTTGGCCGGCTTCGGGCCGCCCGAGCCGCGCGACGCCGAAATCGGCGATCAGGGCGTGGCCTTCCTGCAGGAGGATGTTCTCCGGTTTGATGTCCCGGTGGACGATACCTTTCCGATGCGCATGGTCCAGCGCATCAAGTACTTGCGTGGCTATGCGGATGGCGTCGGGGACCGGCAGCTGCCCCTCTCGGTCGAGTCTCGCGCGAAGCGAGTCGCCCTCGATGTACGGCATCGCGTACCAGGCTCGAACCGGCGGACCGGGCAACTCACCCGAGTCGATCACCGAGAGGATGTGTGGATGCGAGAGCCCGGCGGTCAGCTTGATCTCGCGGTCGAAGCGTTCCTTTCCGGCGGCCGTGCCGACCTCTGGATCGAGAACCTTGATGGCCACGCGACGCTCGTGGCGGGCGTCGGTAGCCACAAACACGGTCGCCATCCCTCCGCGGCCGATCTCGGCCTCCACCTCGTACCGACCGCGGAGTCCGGCCCGTATCTGCTCGATCAGCGAACCCAAGTGCTCCGGCTCCTCTCACTTGCTCCCTTTGCCGCGCTCGCTGTGTTAGCCAGTATAGGATCAGGCTGCGGTCCGTGGCAGGGCCCGGCCGTGCGACCTACTTTTCAGCCGACCCGATCATGGCGCGGGATCTTCCTCGATCACGGATGGGTTTCGGATGCACCTGATCCACGAACTCGAAGCGCTGCAGGCCGAGCGGGGGCACCTGGAGAAGGACGATCTGCGCGAGCTGGCCGAGCGCCTGTCCGTGCCCCTGTACCGACTGCAGGAACTGGTCTCCTTCTACCCGCACTTCCGCACCACGGCGCCCGCGCCGATCACCGTATCCGTTTGCCGGGACATGAGCTGTCACCTGGCGGGGGCCGATGGACTGGCGGACCATCTGCGAGCAGCGCTGTCGGACCAGGCGGAAGTGGAGATAGCGGAAGCCTCCTGCCTCGGGTGCTGCGAGAGGGCGCCGGGAATCCGGATCAACGGAGTCCCCGTCCGGGCGGCGGACCTTGCGGCCGTGGTCGAAGTGATTCGCGGCGGCGGTCCGAAACGGGAGCTGAAGCCACACCGCGCCTGGAAGACCGACCCCTATGGCGATGCGGAGGGCGCGTACGAAGGAGTCCGCATGGCCCTGGCGCAGGATGATCCGGGCGAAGCCGCCGTGCGACTGATCGGCGAGCTCGAGAAGAGCGGCCTGCGCGGAATGGGAGGCGCCGGCTTCCCGACGGGCCTCAAGTGGAAGCTGGTGCGCGCAGAGGCGGCCACGCCGAAGTACGTCGTGTGCAACGCGGACGAGAGCGAGCCGGGCACCTTCAAGGACCGGGTCATCCTGGAGGACCTGCCGTATCTGGTCATCGAAGGGATGATGCTGGCCGGCCTCGCGATCGGCGCTTCACGCGGCATCATCTATCTGCGCCACGAGTACGAGGAGGCGCGCGCCTGCCTCGAGGAGGAGATCGCGCGCGCCCGGGACATCGGCTGGCTCGGTCCGGACATCCTCGGAAGCGGCTTCGATTTCGACGTGGAGGTGTTCATCTCCCCCGGCGGCTACATCCTCGGTGAGGAAACCGCCCTGCTCGAGGCGCTCGAGGACCGGCGTGGCGAGCCGCGCAACAAGCCGCCGTTCCCGGGGCAGAAGGGCCTGTACGGACTCCCGACCCTGATGAACAACGTGGAGACCTTCGCGCACGCGGCCGCCATCGCCGCGGAGGGAGCCGACTGGTGGATGGGACGCGGGGTGAACGGGTGCGCGGGCCTCAAGTTCGTGGCCGTCTCGGGTCACGTCGAGAAGCCCGGCGTGTACGAGATTCCGATGGGCACCACGGTGGCCGAGCTGATCGAGATCGCGGGCGGCGTGAGTGGAGGACGGGCGCTCAAGGCGTTCGCGCCGGGCGGTGCATCGTCGCACTTCCTCCCGCCGGACCGGATCGAGACGCCGGTGGACTTCGCCGCGCTCGCCGAGGCGGGCAGCATGATGGGCTCGGGAGCCCTGGTGGTCGTGGCGGAGGGCACCCCGCTCCTGCCGCTCGCCACGAACATCGTGCGCTTCTTCCGCAACGAGTCGTGCGGCAAGTGCGTCCCGTGCCGGGACGGCACCGAGAAGGCCACCGGGCTCCTGGAGCGGGCGGTCAGCACGGGTGAGCCGGTCGACATGCAGGTGATCGAGAAGCTCAACCTTCTGCTCACCGAGACGTCGATCTGCGGGCTCGGATACGTGGCGCTGAATCCCCTGCTCTCGGTGGCCCGGCACTGGCCGGAAGAGGTGCCGGGAGCGACAGGAAATGGAGGGGCGACGTGATAGCCCGGCAGATCGTCCTCGCGTTCGGCTGGCTCGTCGCCGGGTTCGGTGGCTGGGTGATCGTGCAGCCCGACGGCCTGGTGGATCTCGCGGAGGTATTCCTGAGGCCCGAGCGACTGTGGCTCGTGGTCGCGATTCGTCTGGCCGTCGGCGTTTTCATGTGGATCGCCGCACCGGTCTCCCGGATGCCGCGCACCCTTAGAGCGCTCGGAGCGCTGATCTTCGTGTCGGGCGTCGCCATACCGATTGTCGGCCTGGGCAGCATACAGGCGATCGCCGAGTGGGGAGCGGGCCTGCGGCCGATCGCCCTCCGCATCGCGGGACTGATCACGGTGGGATTCGGCGGCTTCATCGTGTGGTCGTTGTGGCCCCGGAGGAGAGAGGCATGAGCGAGCAAGCGGTGGAGACCACGCTCCGTCTCACGATCGATGGCGCCGAGGTCCAGGTCCCGGCGGGATCGACGATCTGGGAAGCCGCCCGGACGGCCGGAGTCGAGATTCCGGTGCTGTGCCACGACCCTCGGCTGCCGCCGGTGGGCGTCTGCAGAGTCTGCCTCGTGGACGTGGGCGAGAAGAAGCTCACCGCCTCCTGCATGCGCGAGGCGACGGACGGGATGGTCGTCACCACGCGCAACGAGAAGATAGACGCGTGCCGGAAGGGTCTGACCGAGCTGCTGCTGGCAGACTACCCGACCGACGCGGAGTCCGACGGCAAGACCCGGAGCGACGAGCTGCTGGCGCTCGCGGCGCAGTACGGCGTCGACTGGCCGCCGGCCGCGGCGTCCGGGGATCGGACCGGCGCGGTGGCCGGCATCCCATCCGGCAACGGACGCCCGATCGATCGATCCTCGCCGGTCATCCGGGTAGACCATCAGTCCTGCATCCTGTGCGACCGCTGCATCCGGGCATGCGACGACGTGCAGGTGAACGCGGTCATCGGACGCACCGGGAAGGGCTATTCCACTCGCATCGGGTTCGACCTCGATGACCCGATGGGCGCCAGCACCTGCGTCTCGTGCGGCGAGTGCGAGAAGGTGTGCCCCACCGGCGCTCTCTCCCTCGTGCAGATCGTCGATGCGTGGATGACGCCGGAGCCGAAGCCCCGCTCCGAGCTCACGCAGGTGGACTCGGTCTGTCCCTATTGCGGAGTGGGCTGCGCCATCACCTACCACGTCGATGAGGAGCAGAACCGGGTCGTGTACGCGGACGGGCGGGCCAGCCCCGTCAACGACGAGCGCCTGTGCGTGAAAGGCCGGTACGGATTCGACTACGCGCACCACCCGCAGCGCCTCACCGTACCGTTGATCCGTCGTGATTCGGCCTATCCCAAGGGGCCGCTGTCGCCCGAGGTCGAGGAGTCCGACCAGAAGAGGCGGCGGCGCCCCGGCGGGCTCGTCGACTACGAGCACGTGCTGCCCCACTTCCGAGAAGCGACGTGGGAGGAGGCCCTGGAGCTGGCGGGCCGTCGCCTGCGCGAGATCAAGGAAGAGCACGGGTCCGCGGCGATGGCGGGCTTCGGGAGCGCGAAGTGCAGCAACGAGGAAGCCTACCTGTTCCAGAAGCTGATCCGGGCCGGATTCGGAACGAACAACATCGACCACTGCACGCGGCTGTGCCACGCCTCGTCGGTCTCGGCGCTTCTGGAGGGCATCGGTTCGGGGGCCGTGACTAACGTGTTCGGCGACGTGGCGAACGCGGAAGTGGCGCTGATCACCGGCTCGAACACGACCGTCAATCACCCGGTGGCCGCCACGTTCATGAAACAGGCGGCCCGGGAAGGGAAGACGAAGATCATCGTGGTCGAGCCTCGCCGCATCGACATGGCCGATCACGCCGAGCTGTTCATCCAGATCCGCCCCGGAACGGACGTCGCGTTCTACAACGCGGTGATGAACGTCCTGATCGCGGAGGATCTGGTCGATCACGAGTTCATCCGCACGCGCACGAAGGACTTCGAGGCCCTGAAGGCACTGGTCGAGAAATACGATCCCGAGGTCTCCGCGGAGATCTGCGGCGTGCCGGCGGAAGACATCCGCCGGGTGGCCCGCCTGTTCGGCGAGGCGAGGACGGCGATGGTGTTCTGGGGAATGGGGATCGCCCAGAGCGTGCACGGGACGGACAACGCGCGCTGCCTCATCGCGCTGATGATGATGACGGGCAACATCGGGAAACCGGGGACCGGACTCCACCCGCTGCGCGGCCAGAACAACGTACAGGGGGCGTCGGACGCGGGGCTCATCCCGATCGTGTATCCGGACTACCAGAGCGTGAAGGACCCGGACGTGCGGGCGAAGTTCGAGGCCGCCTGGGGCGTCGATCTCGATCCGGACCCGGGCCTGACGGTCGTCGAGATCATGGGGGCCGCGCTGGCCGGCGACATCAAGGCGATGTACATGATGGGCGAGAACCCCTTCCTCTCGGACCCAAACGTGAACAAGGTCCGGAAGGCTCTGGCCAACCTCGATTTCCTGGTCGTGCAGGACATCTTTCTCACCGAGACGGCGGAGTTCGCCGACGTCATTCTCCCGGCCACCACTCACCTGGAGAAGGTGGGCACGTACACGAATTCCGATCGCCGTGTGCAGGTGGGTCGGAAGGCGCTGCAGCCGCCCGGCTCGGCCCGGGAGGACTGGAAGATCGTGTCCGAGCTCTCGACCGCGTTCGGGTATCCGATGCGGTACGGGTCGCCGGCCGAGGTGTTCGACGAGATGACCTCGCTGGCTCCGTCGTACGCCGGCCTGACACACGAGAACCTTGGACTCACCGGCAAGCTGTGGCCGTGTCCCGATCTCGAATCGGACGGCGTGCAGGTCCTGTTCGGCGATGCCTTCCCTACGCCGGACGGGCTTGGCCGCTTCGTGCCCGCCGAGTTCACGCCGGCCGCGGAGCCGCCGGACGACGAGTACCCGTTCGTTCTGAACACGGGTCGTCTGCTGGAGCACTGGCACACGGGCACGATGACCCGGCGATCTCGGGCGCTTCACGCGATCGCGCCCGAGGCGAGAGTCGAGATCCACCCGGACGACCTGGCCGCCATTGGAGTCCGGAAGGGGGGCGCGGTGCGGGTCGCCTCGAGACGGGGAGCGATCACGCTGACGGCGCAGGCCTCGAAGAACCTGCTGCCCGGCAGCGTGTTCATTCCGTTCCACTTCCGTGAAGCCGCGGCCAACGTCCTGACGTACGACGCGCTCGATCCGTACGGGAAGATCCCTGGATTCAAGTTCTGCGCGGTGAGGATCGAGGCGGCGGACTGAGGTCACCTTCCTTTGACGATGGGGCCATCCGTGCCCTTGTCCAAAAGTGGGCATGTGGGCATTCGGTCACACGCTGACGGCCGGTACCCGCTTCACCACCGCTCGTCATGTGTCCCAGGGCCTTGCCATTGACAGCATCCAGCGGTTTTACGTAGCCTCGGGGGCGATCTTCACGGGGCGGTGGAGGCCGCATTTCAGCCGCTTTCGGTGATATCGGTGCTCCGAGGCACCGACACCCCATAGACATACGTTGTCCCGGGCATCGGACCGATCCGGTGCCTGACTTACTGCCGGCGCTGCCGTGACCACTCGGGTTGGCGTCGCCGGCGGATGCATATCCGCAAGGAGGAATGGATGCTTCGTCGTGTAGTGGCAGTGGCCCTCGCGGCCGCCTTCATCTGGCCTGCCGCCGTCAATGCGCAGGAAGACGAGGGAACCCCGCCGATGCTGGTGATCAGCTCGTGGAAGTGTGACTTCGGCAACATGGGGACGATCGCCCAAGACTGGGACATGCGCGCGCTCAACGCCGCCCAGAGCGCGGTCGACAACAGCACGTGGAACGCAGCTGGTATCTTCTACCATTCGTGGGCCGACGAATGGAACGTGAACTACTGGGCGGTCGCGGATGACATTCCTGACCTGCTCGAGGGCCAGGAGGCGAGCAACGCGGCGTACGATGAGATGTACGGCGACGAAGGCACGAACCTCTGGGACAACTGCAGCGAGCACAAGGACGGCTTCTACTGGCTCGGCAAGCAGGCTGGCAATCCCCCTGCTCCGGGGCCGGCGATGGCCATCAGCTCGTGGAAGTGCACGGACGTGGGCGCCGTGAACGACGACTGGGAGAACTATGCCCTGGCCAAGGCCCAGGCCGTGGTCGATTCCGGCGTATGGAACGAGGCGGGCGTGTTCTACCACGCGTGGGCAGGCGAGTGGAACGTGAACTTCTACTACATGGCCGACGACATTCCGGGGATCCTGGCCGGTTGGGAGGCCTACATCGCGTCCATGGACGACGATGCCCCGAACCTCACGGATTACTGCACCGAGCACAAAGACGGTTTCTACGAATTCGGCGCGACCGCGTCGTCGTCCGACGAGATGTAAGGCAAGCTCAATCCGATCGTCGGCACGATCGCGGTGCCGCGACCTGAACGAGCGAGGGGGCAGCCTGGAATGGCTGCCCCCTCTTTCTTCCTGCCTTCCCTTGAACGCGTCGTGAGACGCGCCCGCGACTACATTCCGTCCGGCACGTAGCTCATGTTCTCGATGTAGCGAGCATCGGAGTGCTCCCAGCGCCCGACGATGTCGCGGAACCTGTCGTTGAGGGCTTCCTGTTCTTCCTGGGCGCCGGCCGCTTCGACCAGGTCATCCCAGGCCGCATCCGAGTGAAACTCGGACAGGCCTGGCGCGAACATGACCCAGATCATGCGCTCGTCGCCGATCCGGGTCCGGTAGGCGCGCACCCCGTAGGGGTAGCCGATGCGCTGGAGGAACGCGATGAAGTCTCGGGAAAGATCCATCCAGGCCTCTTCGGATGCTCCGTCCGCCAGCCACTCGAAGTGGAAGTGAGCGACCTTGATGTCATCGTAGCCCTCCGGCCAGTACTCGAGGCCCGGAATGGTCTCGACGATCTCGGTGGACGTGTGCTGCGGAATCGACTGCATGGCAGCGAAGAACTCGTTGCGGAGGGCCTCCCCATCCGTGCCATCGAACTGCCGCCACAGCTGCATCGGGTCGTCGAAGTAGGCGAAGTTCGCCACCGGGTAATAGAGCATGTACCCGGTGTCGGTGCCCCAGAAGTGCCACTCGCGGTCGGTGATCCCGGCGGCTGCGGCCGCCTCGTTGAGCTTCTCCACCGCTTCGCGATAGGCCTGGCGGTACTTCGGGGCCACCTCGGTGTGCATGACCATTCCGAGGTCCCCTGGCTCATACTCCTGGGCCTGGAGGCTGGTGACCGGAGTGAGAGCGCACAGCACCGACGAAGCGAACAGCGAACCCAGAATCCTGCGCATGGCAATCTCCTGATTGAAGGACGGAAGAGTCTCGAAGTGACACCCTGTCTGCGGGTCTTCGAATAGTGGTGGGTGCGGGACGGTCCCTTCGCGCGGGCCGCCGGAGGAGGGTCCGGGGGCCCGCGCTCCCAGCCTCGGTCGCTCCAGCCTAAACAAATCGTCAGGAGATGTGAAGTCCGGACCGGGCCTCGATGCACGAAGGGGCCGGCATCAGCCGACCCCTCCGTCTCCGGGCGTCCAGCTCCGTGCGCCCGGCTCCTGGTCTTCCGGAAGAGCTTACTCGCCCTTGACCTGGATCTTGCGGGCCAGTGCCTCGGCCGCCTTCGGCAGCTTCACCGTCAGCACGCCCTTGTTGAACGATGCGTCCACACCATCCGCCTCGATCGTGTGAGGGATCGAGAAACTGCGGGAGAACTTGCCCCACGAGCGCTCGCGCAGGTGGTACGTGCCCGCCGCGTCTTCGCGCTCGACTGTGCGCTCGCCGTGGATCGTCAGGACGCCCTTCTCCACCGTCACGTCCACGTCCTCGTTCGTGAATCCGGGCAGATCCATCTCGAGTACGAACTCGTTCTCCGTCTCGTAGAAGTCAGCTTCCGGACCACCCGGGGCGACGTGAAACTGCGGGCGGCTGAACAAATCCTCGAACAGGCGATCCGCGTCCCAGCGAAGCTCGGGGAACGGGCGGAAGATGGCGGTCGAGCGTCGGGTCGGGAGTGTCATGTTTTCCTCCTTCGGTTGTCCTCTTCAGGTACTCCGGCCGGTAGTATCGCGGAACCCGGCCGTCTGTTCGTCTGGTCTGCCCGCTCGACCGTGAGGTCGGACGAGCACTGATCTCGCCCGGTGAAAACGCAACAGACATGCCTGAAATCCGGCCCGAATCTCTGCAAGAATGGCGTTCTGCGTGCATCGGGTGCGTCAAGTTGATCGGGCTGGTTGTCAAAACGGCAGAAGGACAGCGGTCGATTCCGGATCGGGGGCAACTCGGTAGCGAGGCCGGGACGCCGGACTATATTATCGGTCGCTGCGAAGGGCCCCGTAGCTCAGGAGGATAGAGCGTCGGATTCCTAATCCGAAGGCCGCTGGTTCGAGTCCAGCCGGGGTCACTGAACTTCCAGCCGCATTGCTCAATGTCAGCCGGAACGACGTCTGACAGCGAGTCCAGCCGGGGTCATCGGATATGTTCCGGATAGACGTCACCGTATACTTCGGCCATGAGCTTCGACCAGGCAGTCGCGATCGGGCTGGGTATCCTCTTCCTCGTCATCACCGGCACACCTGGCTGATCGCGAGAGACAGGTTCCCGTCGCGCACCGATAGCCGGTTCTGGTTCATTCTCATCGCGCTGGCCTTCCTGACACTCCTGGGTCCACTCTGCTTCGGTCGGGGCATCTAGCGAGTTCAGCCGGCGTCGGCCCAACTCCTCCGCTTCCCCAGGGTCTGCAGCTACGCAGTCCAAGACTCGTTCCATATATTGATCTTGTCTGTTCGTTTCACCGGAGGCTGTTGTGCCTGACCTCTTGGCACGTCTCAAGTCAGCGCTCGCAGGCCGCTACTCGGTCGAGTCGGAGATCGGCCGGGGCGGCATGGCCACGGTGTTGGTGGCCGAAGACTTGAGGCACAAGCGTCAGGTCGCCATCAAGGTCCTTCACCCGGAGCTGGCAGCCTCCGTCGGTCCGGATCGCTTCCAACGCGAGATCGAGACCGTGGCGGGCTTGACCCATCCGCACATCCTTCCGCTCCACGACTCCGGCGAGGCCGACGGGCTTCTGTACTACGTGATGCCCTACGTGAAGGGGGAGAGCCTGCGGCAGCGCCTGGAGAGGGAGAAGCAGCTTCCGGTGGACGAGGCGATCCGGATCGCACGGGAGGTGGCGGGCGCGCTGGATCATGCTCACCGCGAGGGAATCGTGCACCGCGACGTGAAGCCCGCGAACATCCTCCTCTCGGACGGAAGGGCGCTTCTAGCCGACTTCGGGGTGGCGCGGATGGCCACGACGGCGAACGGGGAGAAGATCACCGTGACCGGAATGGCGGTCGGAACGCCGGCCTACATGAGTCCCGAGCAGGCTGCGGGCGAGGAAGCGGACGAGCGGAGCGACATCTACTCGCTCGGCTGCGTGCTGTACGAGTTACTGACGGGTGAGCCGCCTTTCTCGGGAATCAACCCCCGCGCCGTGATGGTAAAGAGGCTCACGAGGAGGCCTACCGACGTCTCGACCCTCCGGACATCGGTACCGATCGGCATCAGCCGAGCCGTCGCGAGAGCGCTCGAGAAGACGCCGATGGACCGCTTCCCGACGGCCGGCCTGTTCGCGGAGGCGTTGGAGACCGCGCCCTCGGAATCGGTCGCGCCACCGCCGGAAAAGTCGGTTGCCGTGCTGCCCTTCGCGAACATGAGCGCCGATCCGGAGAACGAGTACTTCTGTGACGGGATCACCGAGGAGATCATCAACGCGTTGGCCCAGCTCTCGGAGCTCAAGGTGGCCGGACGGACATCGGCATTCTCGTTCAAGGGAAACAACGAAGATCTCCGATCCGTCGGTGAGAAGTTGAGCGTGGCCACCGTCCTCGAAGGCAGCGTGCGCAAGGCGGGAGATCGCATTCGAATCACGGCCCAGCTGATCGACGTGGCCGACGGCTATCACCTGTGGTCGGAGCGTTTCGACCGGAACATGGGCGACGTGTTCGCGATCCAGGACGAGATCGCGGCCAGTATCGCCGAGCGCCTGCAGGTGACGCTGGCCGGTCAGCGCGCGCCCCGCAGCGTGAGGCCACAAACGGAGAACGTCGAGGCATATCAGTTGTATCTGAAGGGCCGGGCGCTGCTTTATCAGCGAGGATCGGCCATGAAGTGGTCCGTCGGGTGCTTCCGGGAGGCGCTGCAACTCGACCCCGGGTATGCGCTGGCATACGCGGGCCTCTCCGATGCGTATGGCATACTCGGCTACTACGGCATGCTTCCGCCGGAAGAGGCCTGGCCGCAAGCTCGCGTGGCAGCGGAACGGGCCGTCGAACTGGGGCCCGAGCTGGCGGAGGCGCACAACGCCAGGGCTCTCATCTCCATGCGTGACTGGGACTGGGACGCGACCGAACGCGCCTTCGAGCGAGCCCTGGAGCTGAACCCGGGTTTCATCCAGGCGAGGACCTGGTACGCCTTGATCTACCTGCAGATGGTTCGGGCGCGGCACGACGAGGCGATCCGTCAGGCGCGACGGGCGGTCGAACTCGATCCGCTGTCGGCCTACACGCACACGATGCTCGCGGACGTTCTGTCCAACGCGGGCCAGCCCGAGGAGGCCATCGAGGAAGGACGTCGTGGAGTCGAGCTCGACACGGACTCCTACTGGGGCCACTGCGCCCTGGGATTCTGTTACCACTTCTCATCGCGATACGAAGAGGCGCAGGAGTCCTACGAACGAGCTCTGGCCGTTTCGGGGCGTCACTCCTGGGCGCTCGGCGCCCTGGGGCAGCTGCACGCGGACTGTGGGCGACTCGAGTTGGCCCGATCGGTGTACACGGAGCTGCAAGCCAGATCCGGGCAAGGCTACGTGCAGCCGATGGTCCTGGCGCTGGTCGCGGCATCGATCGGCGAGCCGGAGGAGGCGCTGCGACTGGCGCATCGGGCAGCGGATGAGAAGGACCCTTATCTGGCGTTCAACGGATTCTGCACACCGCTGGGCGCGCAGCTGCGTGCGGTCCCGGGCTTCAACGAAATCCTGGACCGGATGGGGCTGAAGCCCGCGTAGCGATGCCTGTCGAGTTGCACACGTCGGCTCGGTCGTAGCAGGGCGGGTCACGCCGTGGGCTGCGCCACGGCTTGAGCGGCCGTTTCGAGAGCCGCGACCAGCGCATCTGCATCCGCCTCCTCGATCGACCTTGCTGACACTTCACTCCGGTGGACGGAGCGAGATCCCTCCTCCGCCTGCTGCGCTTGCACTGAAGAGCGCGGAAGCGGCCGCCGGTCGGCTCGCGGGAGATCCAGACGGCTTCCGACCGATGCGTGCTGGACGAATCTCATCCCAGAAGGCGCACACGCGATCCGGAGTACCCAGCTCCGACCACCCCACGTCGATCGCCGGCGTTACCGCCATTGAGCCGGTCACGTGCTGCAGCACGTCTGCCGACAGGTCGATGTTCGTAAGACCGGGATAGATGGCCGCAAGCGCCAGTGCCTGGCGGTCCAGGTCGATTTCCGGTGATACGGCCACGCGCAACGCTGCAACCGTATGGGGAAACCGCTCCCTGATCACCTGCAGCAGGTATCGGCCGCGGGCCGCGAAGATGAGCGTGTTCCAGAGAGCCCCGCGACCGACGAGATGCTGGGCCAGCTCAGGCCGCGGCTTCTCGTGAAAGGACGCCACCGGACTCGGACCCGTGCCTCCGCTCGTGCGGGGCACGATGTATCCGAAATCTGACGTTGCTGAGTTGGCCTCGACTCCCACGAAGACGAGCGTGGACGGCTCATGATCGGTGTGATCGAGACAGACACGAATCACGCGGGCGAGGCGGTCCTCATGGCGGAAGTGGTGGTCCGCCGGGAGCAGAACCACGTGGGCGGCGGGATCGCGCGCCAGCACGCGGAGTAGAGGGAGCAGAACACCCACGGCGGTTCCCCTCGACAGAGGCTGGACTACAACGTTCTCACGTGGAAGGACGCCCGCGAGTTGCGGCTTCCACCACCTTCGATGCTGGCTCGAGACCACGACCACCACGTGATCCAGATCGACGAAAAGCTCCGCGCGCGCGATCGCCAGCTGCAGGAGCGTCCTCCCTGCATCGACAACGCAGTACTGTTTCGGTACGTGGTGGCCGGTGCTGTCGACGGTGCAACCGTGCAGCCGTGAGCCTCCCCCACCCGCCAGTATGATGCACCAGGGCCGAGGCCTGCCGGAAGGCGCGGTCATGATCATCAACTGCCTCGCATCGGTGAAGGGTGCGGCGAGGGGGGCGACCGTCACAGCATTAGTACCTGGTCAGACGCGATCGGTTCCCGGTGCGGAACTTCGACGCCCCGATTCTGCACTCATCCGTACAGGGAGCCCACCAGTAAGGGGGAGGCGGACAGTATGGAGAGTCCAGGCGGTCTTGAAATGGTCGAACCGGTTTCCAGGGGCTCGCCCGTACGGAGGAGCACTGTTGATCTTCGTATCCGGTACGCCGAAACGGACCAGATGGGAAAAGCGCACCACATGAACTACCTGTCATGGCTCGAGTGCGGTCGGTCGGAACTCCTGCGAGCCAATGGAATCTCGTACGCGGAACTCGAGCGGGCCGGCGTACAGCTACGGGTCACCAGCGTCGGGATCGAACATCGGCAGTCCGCAGGCTACGACGAGGAGGTGCGCGTCTGGACTGACCTCGGAGAGGTGAGGAGTTGCACCCTGACCTTCTCGCACGAGGTGCGACGTGCAGTCGATGGCGGACTGCTCGCGCGGGGGCATGCCGCAGTGGTGTGCACGGATCGTGACGGCCGGACGCGCAGTATCCCCGGAAGGATCGTCAGATCACTCGTCGGCTGATGGTCACACGGGGGTTCCGGACGGGCGCGGGCGCGCTATCTTTCGGGAAGCTGGCCGGCGGTGCCGGCCGCTCCGGCAAACGACTACCAGACGCCGCAGGACTCGCCGCCCATGACCCGCTTCCCGGCTTTGCTCGCTCTGTTGATGATCCCACTGCTCGGGCCGGCCTCCCAGCCGCAGGCCACGCCCAGAGTCGAGGCGGTGCTCTTCTTCTCCCCGTCGTGCCCTCACTGCCACGTGGTCATCTCGGAGGGGCTGCCGCCGATCGTAGCCAGATTCGGCGAATCGCTGGTCATACTGGCGATCAATGTTCAGACGCTCGAGGGACAGCGGCTCTTCCGAGCTGCGGGAAGCCGCTATGGTATTCCGCCGGAGCGACTGGGAGTGCCCCTGCTGGCGGTTGCGGATCGAGCCCTCGTCGGGTCCTTCGACATCCCCGATCAGCTGCCGGGAATCGTGGAGGAGGGACTCGCGGCCGGAGGCATTCCGTGGCCCGAGATCGACGGCCTCATTGAGGCGCTGGTCGCCTCCGGAATCGAGGTCGCTGAACCGCCCGGGCCGGGACAGCCGGCCTCGGAGGAACAACGGGTAGCGGCGGAAGAGATGCCACCTTCGCCGAATGTCGCGATTGAGGAGTCCTCCGGTGCTGTGCCCGGCGGTCCGGATGCCGGGTCGGTCGTCGAACCACCGAGGCGAATCGAGGTCGCAGCTCCATCTTCCGTTACCGATCAGGTGAGGGCGCCGGAGCTCACGGAGGCAGAAACGACACTCGCCATTCCGGGCGTCGATCCCCGGGGGACGATCATGGATCTCAGCGGCGCGGAGTCTCGAACGGCCGACCTGAGTCCGTGGCAGAAGTTCGACCAGGATCGAACGGGCAACTCGATCGCCCTCATCGTCCTGATCGGCATGATAATCTCCGTTCTGGCTGTTCTGGTCGCGGCGATCCGGCGCTCTGATACACCTCGCTGGCCGGGCTCGATCGTGGCCGCGATGATCGTCGCCGGCCTGTTGGTCGCAGCCTATCTGAGCTACGTCGAGGTTACCTACGCTGAGGCCATCTGCGGCCCCGTGGGGGACTGCAACACGGTTCAGCAGAGCTCCTATGCCCGGTTGTTCGGGGTCCTGCCGATCGGCGTAATGGGTGTGTACGGATACACGGTCCTCGGTCTCGGCTGGATGCTCCACGACCGCGGTTCGGTCCGGTGGAACAGGTTCGTAGCCACCGGTCTGTGGCTCGGAGCGCTCCTCGGAACCCTCTTCTCGATCTACCTCACGGTTCTCGAGCCCTTCGTGATCGGGGCGACCTGCATGTGGTGCGTCACGTCGGCCGTGCTAATGACGCTCCTGCTGTGGGCTTCGACGCCAGTGGCCATCGGGGCGTGGAGGAAACCGGCACGGGCGTGAGCTAGACTGAGGATCCGGCAGACTCGGCCCCCAGCTCCCTCTTCAAAGCGACCCGCACGGCGTCGGGAACGGCTCCCTGATGTAGCTGCCGGAACACTTCCTGTGTCAAATCAAAGGTCGAGAAGACCGCGTGACAACGAGCGCAGAACTGCTCCTGGGGCAGGGGGAACGGCACGCCGCGGTCGAGCGCCTCCTGCTTTGCGTAGAGCAGATCCAGGCAAACCTGCTTCGAATGATCCGTTCCCGGATCCGCTCGCTTCGACAACCCCTCCACGAGTTCCTTCCGTATCGCCATTCGCGCTCGATGGATGCGGGTCTTGACCGTGTTCACCTTCAGTTCGAGGATCTGGGAGATTTCCGCTATCGAGAAATCTGCGAGATCCTTGAGGACGAGCGGGAGGCGGAAACGAAGAGGAAGAGAGCCTGCCGCCATCTGGACCCGTTCCTCCGCCTCCTTGCGTTCAACTCTATCCAGGGAGGACTCGGCTGAAGCCGGAAGCTCCACCATCGCCTCCTCTCCGGACCGAAGGCGAGACAGAGACTCCAGTCTTCTGGGCTCGCCTTCCCGCCGCCGATACTGCCGCTTGGCGACCCGGCTGGCGATCGTGTACAGCCACGTCGAAGGCGCGGATCGACCCTCGAACCGATCCCAGCTCCTGTACGCACGGACGAAGGTCTCCTGCACCATATCTTCTGCATCCTGGGGGGTCTCGCACAGGTGCAAGCCCAACGCGTAAATACGATCTCCGTGCTTCTCGAGAAGCCTCGGGATCGCCACCTCCGCCGGTTCCATGGTCGGGCTTTCGCCCTTTCTGGTCACCCGGACCGAACCCGCGCTTTCGAGGCGCGATCCAGCGTAGCTAGTTGTAGGCATCGCGAGTCCCGGCGTCCGCCATGATGGGTGCGAGAAGCGGCTCCCACGAAGGGTCGTCCCACGTTCCGAGGCGTGTGTGCGTCTCCAGGTATCTGGCCGGAATGGGGTGGGTCCCGATCACCACTTCCACGGCGCAGCGGGACTCGAGAAAGGTCTTGAACGTCTCGATGTACGGACAGGGGGGATAGCCGACCACGAGTCCCGTAGCCAGATGAATCGCCTCGGCCCCGTTCTTCGTCATTTCCTCACCGAGGTACTCGATGTTGCCGCCCGGACACCCGTCGCAAGTTGTGTAGCCGATCAGCTCGAGCTCCACTCCCTCGTACCGGCTGAACGCGCCCTCTCTGTTCCTCATCGCCCGCAAGCACTTGCCTCCCGCGCAACGCCGGTATCGGTCACAGATGACGATGCCGATCTTCGTCGTGTCGCTCACTCGGCCTCCTCTACTGTCCGTGTCCATGGTGCCTGCCGAGGCCGCGTCCGCCCGAACAGGCCTCTTCCTCGATGAGTAGCGGCAGTAGATCCATGTTGAATTCCGCCACCGCCTCCCGCACCGTCGAGCTTCGCGTCAGGTACACGGGGATCCCGGCCGAGCGCATGGACCGGAAGGCCCTGCGTCCGAAGCCGGAGCATACCACGGCCTCCACGCCCAGACCCGAGATGCTCTCAGCCCCGTCGCAGGTGCCAGGTCGGTGTCCAAAGTCCCGGTTGGCCACCGAGCGCGCGGTGCCGGACTCCGTGTCGACGAGCGTGAACCAGCGGGCGCTGCCGAAGTGAGCGCTGATCCGCCCGGTCAGCCCCGTATCATCCTCTGTCGGAATGCACAGTTGCACGATTCTCTCCTTGACCGATGATGAGCGCCGCGTTGCTGAGGAGCGCGGCCAGAACCTTCGATCGCCCCGAGCGAAGGAGGCGCTGCACCGTGCCTCGTGATACACCCATTCGGCGCCCGGTCTCGGTCTGATCCAGGCCGTCGTGGTCGCAAAGCCTCATCGCCTCGAGCTCGTCCAACTCCAGGGCGATTGTCTCGAGTCGGGACATCGGAATGCTGCGGGGCTTGAAGATCAGGTCTCCGTCGTATTGACGACAATGACGAGGCTTCTTCGGACGAGGCATCTGCTCTCCTGTACGATATATTGTGCATATGCACATAATATATCCCGAGTTGACGTTCCGTCAAGGGAGCGGGCCCGGGCGGATCCAGACTCCTGAAGGCCACACCGGATGGAACTCGATCCGACGTTGCCGGCACTATGCTGTTGGGCGTCGTTGCCGCGGATGAGGGGGTATCATGAACTGTGTCTATGGCCCCGCGCCATCTCGCCGTCTGGGTCAATCGCTCGGAGTCGATCCGGTCCCTTTCAAGACGTGCAACTACAACTGTGTCTACTGTCAACTCGGACGGACCACGCCGTTGACGAACGAGCGAAAGGAGTACGTTCCCTGCGATGAGATCCTCGCGCAGCTGGGCCACGCGATCGCGGAATCGGGGTCGGGGGCCGTCGACTACGTAACGATCGTCGGAGAGGGCGAACCGCTCCTGTACGCGAAGCTTGGCCGCCTCATCCGGGAGGCGAGGAAGCTCACGAACCTGCCGCTCGCCGTGATCACGAACGGCTCGCTGATGTTTCTCCCCGAGGTGAGAGATGACCTGGTCGAAGCGGACGTCGTAATCCCGTCGCTCGACGCGGCCGACCAGGAGACGTTTCGCCGGATCAACCGGCCCTGGCCCCGGCTGAAAGTCGCGGACATCATCGACGGCCTGGCGACGTTTCGGAAGGTATTCCGGGCGGAGCTATGGATCGAGGTGATGCTCATCAGGGACCTCAACGACACCGAATCGGCGCTGAGTGAGCTCGCGTGGGCACTGGACCGAATCCGGCCCGACCAGCTGCATCTCAACGTGCCCGTCCGACCGCCGGCGGAGGAGTGGGTCGTGGGAGCGGACGAGGAAGGTCTGATCCGGGCGATGGCCATCCTCGGACAGGTGGCGAGCGTGGTACCGCCCGATGGCGGCGAGCTGGTACTGCGACCAGACGCCCAGCCCGTCGAGGCCGTCCTGGACATCATCGCCCGTCATCCTCTGCGGGAGCGAGATCTCATCGCGGCTCTCGAGGGCGGGTGGCCGAGACGAGTCGGGCGCATCCTGGCGATCCTGGCCGCGCAACCCGGCGCCCGACGGCGCCTGTACCGGGGTGAGGCCTTCTGGACGTGCACCGACGGGGACCATTCCGCGTCGATACCCTAGGGACCGGCATGCGCGCCTATCTCGCGGCAGCCGCTCCTGGGGGGATGCTCACGCCGAACACCGTCACTGTTTGCGGCGAGGCATCGGCTCAGTCCCTTGCGGTTGGCACGCTCGAGCGCCGGCATCGACTCGGGAGACCCGGGACCATTATGATTCCGTTCCGCGCAGTCCCATTAACAGGATCGAGCGACGATGGAAGCCCTCGCGCTGCATAGACTCCAGTTCGCCTTCACGATCACCTACCACTACCTCTTCCCTCAGGTCACGATGGGCCTGGCGTTGCTCATATTCCTGCTCAAGACCATGGCCTTGCGGGGCGTTCCCTCCGCCAACCAGGCCGTGCGGTTCTGGCTGAAGATCTTCGGGGTCACGTTCGTGATGGGCGTCGTGACCGGAATTCCGATGGAATTCCAGTTCGGGACGAATTGGGCCCGATTCTCGGCAGCCGCCGGAGGAGTGATCGGGCAGACGCTCGCGATGGAGGGGGTCTTCGCTTTCTTTCTCGAATCGTCCTTCCTCTACGTGCTCCTGTTCGGCGAGAAACGAATCGGCCAGCGCGGTCATTGGATCGCCTCGCTGCTCCTCTTCGTTGGGACCTGGCTCTCCGGCTTCTTCATCGTGTGTACGAACGCGTGGATGCAGCATCCGGTCGGCTATTCGGTGCTGGCAGACGGTTCGATCCGACTCGAGAGCCTGGCTGCGCTGCTCACGAACCCGTGGGCCTTCGCCGCCTGGGTACACACGATGACCGGGGCGGTGATCACTGGCAGCTTCGTGATGACGGGGATCGGTGCGTACTACGTGCTTCGCGGCGAACACCTGGAAGTGGCTCGCAGATGGACTTCGGTGGCGGTGGTCGCGGGGTTCATTGCCAGCGCAGCTGCGGCCGTGCCGACGGGCGACATCCAGGCGAAGCTGGTGCACTCCAGGCAACCCGTCACGTTCGCGGCAATGGAGGGCCACTTCCATACCGAGGTGGGCGCCCCGCTGGTCCTCATCGGACAGCCCGACATGGAGAGGCTCGCGCTGGACAATCCGGTCGTGCTGCCTCGCGTTCTCTCTCTCCTGACGCACTACCGGTGGGACTCGACGGTGACGGGGCTCAGTGACTATGAGCGCGATCTCTGGCCCGACAACATCCCGCTGCTCTACTACGCGTATCACATCATGGCGGGGCTGGGGACGCTGTTCATCCTGATCATGGGCCTGGGGGCGGTCCTCCTGTGGAGAAAGCAGCTGTTCCGGCAGCGGTGGCTCATGTGGATCTTCATGCTGGCCCTGCCGTTTCCCTTCATCGCCAACACGGCCGGCTGGCTGACGGCGGAGCTCGGACGTCAGCCCTGGATCATCCACGGGCTGTTGCGCACGGCGGAGGGCTCCTCCGCGAACGTCTCAGCGGGGAATTCGCTGTTCACGCTGCTCGGCTTCATGGGATTGTACGCGCTGCTGTCGGTGCTCTTCTTCTTCGTCACGACACGGATCATCGCACACTGCCCGGAGTCAGGGCCTGACACGGATCGTGAGGCGACGACGCCGGACACCGTCACCGCTTAACGGAGGTCACGTGCTGGAGACGCTGTGGTTCGTGCTGCTGGCGGGCATGCTCGCCACCTACGTGGTGCTGGATGGCCTCGACCTGGGGGCAGGCATCCTGCACCTGTTCGTCGCCCGCAGCGACGCCGAGCGCGAGCAGGTGATCCGATCGATCGGCCCCGTATGGGACGGCAACGAGGTCTGGCTGCTGGCGGCGGGAGGCACGATGTTCTTCGCCTTCCCCACTCTGCTGGCGACCGCGTTCAGCGGATTCTACCTGCCTCTCATGATCGTGCTGTGGCTCCTCGTGTTTCGTGCGCTGGCCATCGAGCTGCGCCACCAGGTGGCCGATCCGATCTGGACCCAGTTCTGGGACGTCGCGCTCGGGGCGGCCAGCATCCTGCTGGCGGTCTTCTTCGGCGCGGCGCTGGGCAACGTGATCCGCGGCGTGCCGCTGGACGCCGATGGAGTGTTCTTCGAGCCGTTGTGGACCGATTTCAGAGTCGGAGAGGCGACCGGCATCCTCGACTGGTACACCATCCTGATCGGCGTCCTGGCGCTCGTGGCCCTGGCGCATCACGGGGCCCTGTGGCTGTTCGACCGCACCGACGCGGCCGTGCAGGAACGGGCGGATCGCGTCGCGGGATTCATGTGGATGGCGGTGGTCGTCCTCACGGTGCTGGGAACGATCGCCACGTTCTACGTTCAGGCCAACGTGGGCCGCAGCCTCGCGGCACGACCGTCCGGGCTGATCTTCCCCCTGTTCGCGGGCGCCGGCCTGGTGGCCTCGTCCGTATTCCGCCGTCGCGGAGCCGGAAGGAGAGCGTTCCACGCTTCCGCCGTGTTTCTGTGCGGCATGCTGGGAAGCGCGGCGATCGGTCTGTACCCGTACGTCCTGCCGGCACGAAACGAGGCTCATGGCCTGACCGCCGCGGATGCGGCAAGCGCCCCGTACGGCCTCGGGGTAGCGCTCGCCTGGTGGATCCCCGGCATCGTGATCGCGTGCGGCTACTTCACTTTTCTGTACCGCACTCTGCCCGCGACATTCTCCGTCGCGGATACGGCGGAGCATTGAGGAGGCCGGTCGGCTGCCTGCTTCAGCTTGTCAGCGCCGACGCGGCTGGCCAAGATGGTGCACGTACCGTTTCGGCCACCCCCGACCGGAGACTCGACATGAAGCGTGCACTTCTTTTCGGCCTCGCTGCCCTGCTGGTCCCCGGCGCGCTGGCCGCCCAGTCCGCCAACCCGACTACGGATGCCGCCCGTCGCCTGGGGTCGCGGCTCGGAGGGTACCTGATGGCCGCGGCGGACCAGGTTCCGGCCGACAAGCTGTCGTACAAGCCGACCGAGGCGCAGATGACGCTCGGCGGGATCTGGGCGCACCTGGCGGGAGCCAACTACGGGATCTGCGCGGGCATCGGAGGCATGGAAGCGCCGTCCCTCCCCGAGCGCGACGGCACCGAGCCGAAGGACACGCTGGTGAAGGAGCTCAAGGCGTCGTTCGCCTTCTGTGACCAGGCCTTCGAGCACACGGACGATTCCAGCCTGGGCGAGGAGGTGTCGTTGGGTTTCATGAACGGCACCCGGGCCTTCGCGATGTTCGTCTACGTCGAGGACCTCGCGGACCACTACAGTCAGGTCGCCAACTACATGCGCTTGAACGGAATGTTGCCACCGAGCGCGAAGTAGGCGGAGAGCGGGTCAGTCAGTCACCTGGCTTGAGACCGGCGTGGCGCAGGGCGGCCTCGGGCGGCGGGTCCCAACTGGCCAGGGGAACGTTCCCCACGTAACCGAGGTCGTCCAGGCCGACCCGAGTCGTGTAGAAGGCGGTGGCCGTCAGATCGCGCACCTTGTCGAAGAACCGTGCCGCCGCCTGGAACTCGGGAGCCGCATCCGGCGCGTAGCAGATGTCGTCGCAGATCTCCGTTCGACTTTCACCGGAGAGCTCGCGGAAGCGGGCCCCGAAGCGTCGCTCCGATTCTTCGTCGAGCCACACGAGCCCTCCTCGCACGAGCACTCCGTCCTCCCGCATCGCGTCGTACGGCGCGCTCACCCATTCATCGATGAACTCGTGGGCGCCGACCGCGCTCGCCGCCGGCGATCGATCGTCGGCCGGGATGATGGTGTCACACAGTGACGCGAGCGTCGCGAGCTCGTCCTCGCTCAGCGTCAGGTCCCACGGGACCACGGGCTCGAGGAGGTTCGGGTCGGAGGGCGTCCCCGCGGCGAGGGGGTTGCCGGAGCGCGACCGGGAAGCTGCGGACTCGGTTGCGCCGGTTCCGCAGGCGCCGAGCACGGCCGGCGCCGCCGCCGCGGCGGTGATGAGCTTCACGGCCGTCCGCCGATCCATCCGCCTCGGCCACTCGTCCATCACAGCGCCCCTCCCCGCATCCGGTCCATCAGGTAGTCGCAGGCCCGCCAGGCGATCGCCATGATGCTGAGGGTCGGGTTCTTGTCCGCGTTCGACACGAATCCGGCGCCATCCGTGACGAACAGGTTGGGGACCTCCCACGACTGACAGTACTGGTTCAGGACGGAGCGGTCCGGATCATCCCCCATGATCGCGCCCCCTACCTCGTGAATGATCTCGCCGGGCCGGGCGATCGAGTCGGCCCCGTCCTCGTGCACCGTACCCATCACGCGGCCTCCCATGGCCTCGATGATGTCGCGGAACGTGCGCTGCATGTGGCGGGCCTGGTTCAGCTCGTGCTTCGACCACTTCCAGTGGAATTTCAGCGTCGGGATGCCCCATCGGTCGACCCGCTCCGGATCGATCTCGCAGTAGCAGTCCTCGTTCGGGATCATCTCGCCGCGGCCGTCGAAATACAGGAACGATCCGTAGTACCGCCGGGCGGCTTCCTTGAAACGACGGCCGTAGACCCCGCCGGTGAATTGCTCGAGGCCGGAGAACACCCCTGGGCCCGGCATGCGCCGCCCACCGCCGAACTCGATGTGGTAACCGCGCGCGAAGTCGAGCCGCCCGGCGGCCTGCTGACCGTACAGCCACCACGGCATGTAGAGGTGCATGGCGCTCGCGCCGTCCTGGTTGTGCGGCGGCATTCCCTCCAGGACCGGGATCTGACCCCCGAGGCTCGCTCCCACCGTGTCCATCAGGTACTTGCCGACCAGGCCGCTCCCATTCGCGAGGCCCTGGGGAAACGCACCGGACTTCGAGTTCAGGAGGATGCGGACCGATTCGCAGGCGCTCGCGGCGAGGATCACGACGCTGGCGCTCGCGTGTTCGTCGAGGCGCGTCGTCTTGTCGACGTAGTGCACGCCCGTGGCTCGGCCGCTCGAGTCGACCGTCACTTCCCGCACCATGGCGTCGGTGCGGACCTCGAGGTTGCCGGTGGCGAGCGCCGGCGGCAGCAGCACGGTGGTAGACTGGAAGTTCGCCCTGATCGAGCATCCACGGCCGCACGGCGTGGCCCAGAAGCAGGCCGCTCGCGAGCGCATCGACTGACCCACCACCCGGCGCGCGAGTGGATTGTCCGGAAACAGCTCGGCCGGCCACCGTTCCGCGTCCTGCCGCGTCGAGAGGATCGCCAGGTGGGCCGGGATGACCGGTATGTCCAGCTGATCAGCACACGTCTTCCGCGTGAGCAGCTCGTGCACCCGGGGAGCGGGAGGCGGAAGCAGCACGTCGGGTGACGAGCTCGGGGTGTTCTCCAGGCCCTCGTTCGAGCCGTACACGCCGATCAGCGCCTCGGTGCGATCATAGTATGGGGCGAGGTCGTCGTAGGTCAGCGGCCAGTCGAAGCCGAGGCCGTCCCGCGAGTATGGCCTGAAGTCGTACTCGCCCATGCGGAGCGAGATGCGTCCCCAGTGGTTGGTTCGGCCGCCCAGCATGCGGGCGCGCCACCACATGAAGCCGGCGCCGTCCGCGCTCGCGTACGGTTCGCCGGGTACCTGCCAGCCGCCGTCCACCGTGGCATCGTAGAAGCCGAACGGCTTCTCCGGCGTGCCCGCTCCCCTGAGCGGAGCCTCGGAGGGGAGCTGGAACATCGGCGTCTCGACGAGCGGATCGTAGTTCCTCCCGGCCTCCAGCATCAGCACCTTGAGGCCGTGCACGGCCAGGACCAGCGCGGACATCCCCCCGGCAGCGCCCGACCCCACGACGATGACGTCGTAGTCGGACCGCGCGCTCACGGCTCGGTCACACAGGCCGTGTTCATCCCGGATCCGACCACGGGTCGTAGGTCCCGACGCTCCACAGGTGGCCCTCCAGGTCGCGGCACGTGAACACGCGCCCTCCGTACGGCACATCCGCGATCGGAATCACGATCTCCGCGCCTTCAGCAACAGCGGTCGCGTGGACGGCGTCGGCATCCTCGACGAGCAGGTAGACGTTTCGCGTCTCCCACCGGTCGATCTCCTCGGGCTGCTTGATGAGGGAAGCGAAAGGCGTATCGAGCGCAGAGGCCACGAAGATCATCCCGCCGCCGAGGACGAGCTGGGCGTGAAGGACGTTGCCGTCCTCGTCACAATGTACCGCGTGTCGCTCGAACCCGAATACCCCGCACAGCCAGTCAATGGCAGCGGGCGCATCCCGGTATCGGTGGCCGCACATGACCCTGCTGGGTCCCTCTCCTCTGGCTGCTTTCATGGGCTGTCGGGAAGGTTCATGCGGTCGAGCAGGCCGCGTAGCGCGGGTCGCGCCGTACACGGCCATGACGCGAAACACGCGCCGGCGCTTGAGCTCGTGAAGAAGCGCTTATAACCCGGAGTCGTCATGCGCCAAGATCGCGGATCTGCCGGATCGTGGGAAGAGCGGTTCCCGCCCGATGATGCCGGGCAGCTGACTTGTGGTAGAATGAGGGCTCGGATTCTGGCTCGACGCATGGCCAGTGGATAGAATCGATGGCCCGGGTATTAACGAGCCACAGCGGAGCACACCGTGAGCGACACAGTCAGCGCCGAGACCCATCCGGACGACCTGATCGTCATCGCCGGAGCCGGAGGGTTCATAGCGGGCCACCTCACCCGCTACTTCAAGGACAAGGGCTTCACACGGATCAGGGCGGTGGACAAGAAGCCCGTCTCGGAATGGTACCAGCCCGTTCCCGGTGTCGAACGCCTGTGCCTCGACCTGAGCGAACCCGGGAACTGCAGGCGTGCCTGCGAAGGCGCGGTTGAGGTGTACAACCTGGCCGCGGACATGGGTGGCATGGGCTTCATCGAGCACCATCGGATCGAGTGCATGCGCAGCATTCTGATCACGACGCACATGCTCGAAGCGGCCTACCGGGCCGGCGTCCGGCGGTATTTTTTCTCATCCTCCGCCTGTGCCTACAACACGCAGCTTCAGTTGGACCCCGACTCCCGCGCTTTGAAGGAATCCGATGCCTACCCGGCCATGGCCGAGCGAGGATACGGCTGGGAGAAGCTCATGTCGGAGATGTTCTGCCAGGAGTACTGGGCCGAGCGTGGCATGAAGACCTTCATCGCCCGCTTTCACGCCGTGTACGGTCCCTTCGGCACCTGGGACGGAGGCAGGGAGAAGGTCCCCGCCGCCTTCTGCCGCAAAGTCATCGAGGCCAGGGACCTGGGCACGGGCCGCATCGAGATCTGGGGTGATGGCTCCAGGCAGCGCACCTTCATGTACGTGGACGACTGCGTGCAGGGCATCGACAGGATCGTGCACTGCGACGACCTGATCGCGACGCCGATCAATCTGGGATCGGCCGAACTGGTCTCCGTGGACGGGCTGGCGACCATGGTGGAGGAAATCGCCGGCGTGAAGCTCGAGCGGGACTACGTCGATGGGCCGCTCGGGGTCGGAGGCCGCAACAGCGACAACACGATGATCAAGCGGGTTCTCGGGTGGGAACCGAGCATCCCGCTGAGAGAGGGCATGGAGAAGACGTACGCCTGGATCGAGCAACAGTACGCGGATCGGAAGGCCGGCAAACGGACCGTCAGCTAGCGGCAGGAATGGCCAGTGCTTCAGCGTGGAATCCTCAATCCCGAGATTCTCGGCCTGATCGGCAGGGTCCGGCATACCAACACCCTGGTCATCGCGGATCGGGGCTTCCCCTTCTGGCCGCGGATGGAGACGGTCGACATCTCTCTCGTCGATGACGTTCCGACCGTGCGACAGGTGCTGGCGGCGCTGCGGGACGGCTTCTCGATCGGCGCGGCTTACATGGCGGAGGAATTCCTGACCGAGAACGACGAGAGCGTCCGCGAGGCGTTCCGCCAGTCGCTCGCCCCGGTCGAGATCGTGTTCGAACCTCACGTGGAGTTCAAGAAACGCGTGCCGCAGGCGGTGGGCCTGATCCGTACCGCGGACACGACCCAATACGGCAACGTCATCATCGAGTCGGCCTGACGCGATGACGAGCGGTCGACCCCTCGATTTCACGGACCCGATCGGCGCGATCCCCTATCGGCTCGCTCTGGCGGGAGGTTGGATCGACCAGCCCTTCATGTCCCGCCACAACCCGGATTCTTTCGGATCCATGGTCGTGGTGAGCGTGGAGCCCACGTTCTGGTTCATGGAGCGGGCGGGACTCGCCACCAGCACCCGAAACACGGCAATGGAGATCTGGCGGGGCGAGCTTCCGAGCCGGCCGCCGGAGGACCTGGTCAGGGAACTCTACGTCGCCGAGAATCGTGACAGGACGGATCCCTCCGGGTCGCAGGACATGGCCGGGATCGTCTATCCCGGGATCTCGCGGTTGGACTACGACTTCGAACACGAGGGAGGCGTGTTCCCGCGTCGGGTCGAGTCCACCAACGATCCCGAGATCGCCGCCTGGTTGCAGCGAGTCATTCACATCCTCCCCGTCAACCAGCGTCCCGCCGGCTACGATCCGCTCGAGGGAGTCGTCTTCGATCCGGTCTGGGTCCGGCGTCTCGGTCAGAGCGGCAAGGACTGTTACGAGGCCATCCTGGCGCGAGATGTGGCGGCGCTCGGTGCGGCCATGAACGAGACCATGACGTGCTGGGACGTCCTCGTTCCGCACAGCTTCCGGCACCCGACGATCACGGTGGACCTCCCTGCCATCCTTCGCAGGTACCAGGACGGGTACCCGGGAGCGGTGTATTCCGGGTGCGGCGGCGGCTACCTTTACGTGATCTCCGGGAAACCCGTGCCCGGGGCATTCAACGTCACCATCCGCCTCGCCCCGCATGCCTGATCAGACCGGCACGATCCAGGTCCTGGGCAGTTTCGACGATCTGCGGTCCAGGGAAGTCCGGTTCCTGCAGGAAGCCGCGCGGCTGGGTGCCGTCGACGTCTCGCTCCTCTCGGACGAGGCCGTCGCGAGAATCACAGGCAGCCCGCCCGCCTTCCCGGAGGACGAGCGGCGTTACGTCCTCGAGGCCATCCGCTTCGTTTCCAGCGTCAGGCTGGTCGAGGGGCCGACCGCGGGCCTGGAGTACCTGACCGTCCCGGACTCGGACCTGACAGGCTTTCCCGGGCCCGAGGGAGAGGAGATGCCTGCGGGATCCGGCGGCCGCAGGAAGGCCATCGTGACCGGATGCTACGACTGGCTTCACTCCGGACACGTGCGCTTCTTCGAAGAAGTCGCGGAGCTCGCCGACCTCTACGTAACCGTCGGAAGCGATCGGAACATCCGCTTTCTGAAGGGAGAGGGTCACCCCCTGTTTCCAGAAGAAGAGCGACGCTACATGGTCGGCTCGATTCGTCACGTGAAGAAGGCCGTGGTCGCCACGGGCTGGGGCTGGCTGGACGCCGAGCCGGAGATCGATCTCCTCCAGCCGGACATCTACGCGGTGAACGAAGACGGCGATCGACCCGAGAAGCGCGAGTTCTGCGAGGCGCGCGGCATCGAGTACCGGGTCCTCCGACGGCTGCCCCGGGCGGGGCTCCCGGCCAGGCGGAGCACGGATTTCAGGGGGTTCTGATGGAGAAGGCGAAGGTCTCCGGCAGGGTCGTTCCGTCCCCGGTTCTCATCCCCTTCGTCCTGGTCACCATCCTGTTCCCGCTATGGGGATTCGCCAACGACATCACGAACCCGATGGTGAAGGCGTTCTCCCGCATCCTCCAGATGAGCAACTTCCAGGGATCACTGGTGCAGTTCGCCTTCTACGGTGGCTACTTCGCCATGGCCTTCCCGGCGGCGCTGTTCATCAAGCGCTACTCGTACAAGGCGGGCATCCTGGTCGGCCTCGGGCTCTACGCCACAGGAGCCCTTCTGTTCATTCCGGGCAGCCTGATGATGGTGTTCTGGCCCTTCCTCGCTGCCTACTTCATCCTCACCTGCGGTCTGTCGTTCCTCGAGACCAGCGCCAACCCGTACATCCTGTCGATGGGCTCCGAGGAGACGGCGACCCGGCGCCTCAACCTGGCCCAGTCCTTCAACCCCATGGGATCGCTGCTGGGCATGTTCGTGGCGCAGCAGCTCATCCTCGCCCGTCTCGACCCGGCGACCGCCGCGGAGCGGGCGGCCATGCCTGCCGACCGGCTGGCCGCTCTCACGGCCAGTGACCTGGCGGTGATCCGGACTCCCTACCTCGGAATCGCTCTCGTCCTCGTGGTGGTCTTCGTCGCCCTCGCCGCCGCACGGATGCCGGCCGCCGGAGAAGAAGACCGATCTCTCGACGTCAGGCCCACACTCCGCCGGCTGGCCGGGAATCGACGCTACGTGGAAGGGGTCGTCGCCCAGTTCTTCTACGTGGGCGCCCAGATCATGTGCTGGACCTTCATCATCCACTACGGGACGATGGAGCTGGGACTGAGCGAGGTGCAGGCACAGGGCTACAACATGATCGCGATGGTGATCTTCGTGAGCAGCCGGTTCATCTGTACGTTCCTGCTCAAGTACGTGAGTCCCGGCGGCCTCCTCCTGAGGCTGGCGCTCGCGGGCGCCGGACTGACTCTCGGCGCGATCCTCATCCCGGGAATGGCGGGACTGTATTGTCTGGTCGGTATCTCGGCGTGCATGTCGCTGATGTTCCCGACCATCTACGGGATCGCCCTGACGGGGGTGGGGGAGGACGCGAAGCTCGGGGCCGCGGGCCTGATCATGGCCATCCTGGGCGGCTCGGTCATGCCGCCTCTGCAGGGAGCCATCATCGACCTCGATACCGTAAGCCTGGGCGGCGTCACCTTTCCCGCGGTCCGGGCGTCCTTCGTGCTCGTCGTGATCTGCTTTGTCGTGATCGCCCACTACGGGTGGCGCACCGCTGCCGGGAGTCGACCGGCCGCTCAGAGCCATGCCTGAACTCGCCGAATCATCGGGCTTCCGGACCTCGAAGCCCGGCGGCCTGTCTCAGCCGCTCTGGATATCCGCCGCCACGTCCTCCACCTCTCGCCATACGCGAAGCAGGTTGCCGCCCCACAGCTTGCGGATGTCCTCTTCCGAGTAGCCGCGCCGCACGAGCTCGAGCGTGACGTTGAAGGTCTCGGATGCGTCTCTCCACCCGATCACGCCCCCGCCTCCGTCGAAGTCCGAG
>CANPVW010000257.1 GCA_947581745.1 Candidatus Benthicola azotiphorus | reverse complement strand
CCTGCACTTCACGATTCCGCAGCTCGACTTCCGCGGCACGCCCACCGGGATCGACGTCCGGAAGGTCGTGGAGCTCGGGATCACGCCGCGCGTGAACACGGGGATCGCGCATCGGGAGGCGGGAGTAGGGCAGGTCGGGGCCGGGCTGGTGCGCCCGCCGATGGAGATATTCGAGGCGGCCCTCATCGCCTGGGCGGACCGCTACGGGATTTGAGTCTACCTCACTCCCGTGCCAGCTTCTCGAGCAGCTCGTCCCAGCGGGGATCGTCGCGCAGAGGGTCGGCCGACGGGTCCGCCGCGATGTTCGCCAGCGTTCCCGGCTCGGCCTCGAAGCCGCGCTCGAGGTAATCGAACGCCGTGTCCAGGTCGCCGAGCGAACCGTAAACCAGACCGATCTCCTTCAGGGGCACTCCGGCCGCCTCGGCACGCCTGATGTACACGAGCGCCTGCTCCCGATTCCCATCCTTCGCGTAGGCCCACGCGATTCCGGCCGGATAGTAGGGATCGTCCGGGTTGAGCTCGATCGCTTCCGAGAACGACTCGATCGCGTCAGCCAGGTCGCCCTTGATCGTCTGCGCCATGCCCGCGTAGTAGTGCGCGTCCGCTTCCGTGGGCTCGAGCTCGAGGAGATTGCGGGATTCCTCGATCGTGCCGTCGTAGTCACGCACCCAGGCCAGTCGGGCGACCAGGCTGCGCCGCAGGCCAACCGACAGCGGGTCGAGCTCGACCGCGCGACGCGCCTCGCTGACGGCCGCTTCGGGCCGACCCAGCGTGAGCAGCACCGCGCTGTATCGGGAGTGCGCGTCGGCACTGCCCGGGTTCAGCTCGAGCACCCTCTCGAGCTCGTGCGCCGCCTCGGCGGGCCTCAGATCCAGTCGTAGCAGCTCCGCGCGATGGATCCGCGCCGCCGCGAGGTCAGGGCTCAGCTCGAGCGCCCTCTCCACGGCCGCCTGCGCTTCGGGAAGCGCCTCCGACTCGGACAGGTAGCCCAGGTTGAACAACTGCAGGTAGGTGTTCGCCAGTTCCGCGTAGGCGAGGGCGTAGGTCGCGTCCGCCTCGATCGCCTGCCGGTACAGGGCCGCCGCGGACTCCACTCCTTCACGGGTGCTGCCCCGGTTGTCGAGAATGAACCGGCCTCGGACGTACAGGTCGTACGCTTCGAGGCTCTCGGTGGGCCGCTCTTCGATCCTCAGCGCCACTTCCGGAGTGAGGGTCGCCTGCAGCGCAGAAGCGATCTTCTTTGCCAGGTCGCTCTGAATCGCGAATACGTTCGCCGCGGTCAGCTCCTCGTCGTACGTCTCGGCCCACAGGTGCCGGTCGGTCGCCGCCTCGATGAGCTGCATGTTGATCCGCACCCGGTTCCCGGCCCTCTGGACCCCGCCCTCCACCACGGTCGCGACACCCAGCTCCTCCGCGATCTGGCGAATGTTCCGGTTCACCCCCTTGTATTCCATGACCGACGTGCGGGAGATCACCTTCAGCGAGTCGATCTTCGCGAGCTGCGTGAGGAGGTCGTCGTGCATTCCCTCGGCGAAATACTCGTCCTCCTCGGACGTGGTGCGCGTGGCGAACGGGAGCACGGCGACCGAGCGGAGGTCCCGCGCCGCGGCCGCTTCCGCGACGTCCGTCCCGGCGGCGGCGCCGGAGTCCGCGCCCGGCCCGAACAGCATCCAGCCGGCGGCACCGACGCCCCACAGCGCGAAGGCTCCCACTCCGCCGAAGATCGCGTTTCGCCACGTGAACGGCGTGTCACGGGGGGAACGCTGGAGCGGCGCGGCGTCCGAAGGCGAAGCGGCGGTACTCGGTGCGTCTGCGGCGGGAGGTTCGCTTCCCCGGACCCCCTCCTGCACGAACGCGGTCGCGAGGACGATCGGCAGGCCGATCACGAGGAGGCCGAGCGCGAAGGCCGGGAACCAGTCCGGAAGGCCGAAGTTCTGTCCGATCACGTCGACGACCTGCAGCGCCACCCAGGAGCCGACGGCGTAGATGCCGAGCACCTGCCACAGCGACCGGCGGTGGATCTCGTGTATGAGGTTCTTCATTCCTGAATGCGCTTCAGCTCCCGTGAAACGGCCTCCGAGGGACCGCTCCATAGTGTGCGATCGTCGGGGGCCGGGCAACGGTCCACGCCGTGCCGGTCAAACCCCCGGAGGGCGGCCGATCGGCCTCAAGCGTTCCACCAGAGCCGCTAGCGCCAGCACCGACTCTTCGCAGTTCGGGCGGCCGACGATTTGGATTCCGACCGGCAGGCCGCTCGCATCCGTGCCGGCCGGCACGCACGCCACCGGCAGGCCGGTCAGGGTGAGCACGAACGTCGGGGCGATCCACTCGATGTAGCTC
Organism: Candidatus Benthicola azotiphorus; assembly: GCA_947581745.1. Lineage (GTDB taxonomy): Bacteria > Gemmatimonadota > Gemmatimonadetes > Palauibacterales > Palauibacteraceae > Benthicola > Benthicola azotiphorus. The sequence goes on along the minus strand of CANPVW010000257.1, from coordinate 1,705 downwards.
CCGAGCTCCCGTCCCCCGATCCGCCGGGGGTAGTTCTGCCCGACGGGGAAGGGGGGCACGGGCACGCAGGGCGTCAGGATGTGGTCGTACGGTTCGAGCACCCCGAGCACCTTCGCCCGCAGCTCCTCCCGCGCCCGCTCGGCCGCCGCGACTTCCTCCGGAAACAGAGCCAGGCCCGAGCGGATGTTGCCCGCCAGGTTCTCGCCCAGCTCGTCCAGGCGGGCCATGCGCGCCCGGTGGTGCTTCACCATCCAGCGGCCGCGCAGAGTGAGGAACGTGTCGAATCCGCCGGACAGGTCGAGGTCGATGTGCTCCACCCGGGCACCGGTCCCGGTCAGAGCCTCCGCCGCTTCCCGGCACACGCCCTCCAGCTCCGGGTCGGTCCCGAGGCCCGCCGGGTCGGACACGTAGGCGATCCGGAGTCCGGGGGCAGGCCCGTTCTCGACCGCTCCCACGAAGTCGCGTCCGGCCCGCCGGTCGGGATCGCGCCTCGGTGGCTCGTCCGCGGGTCCCCAGACCGCCTGGAGCATCAGCGCGACGTCGGCCGCCGTCCGGGCCATCGGGCCCGTGACGCTGAGGTCGTCGCCCGGCCACTCGGTCGGGACCGTCGGCACGAGACCGGGGGAAGGGCGAAGGCCCGTCACCCCGCAGAAGGAGGCCGGCACGCGCAGCGAGCCTCCCAGGTCCGTCCCCTCGGCCAGCGCGATCATGCCCGTCGCCAGAGCTGCCGCTCCTCCGCCCGTCGATCCTCCGGCGCTCAGCTCGGGGTTCCACGGGTTCCGCGTGCTCCCGAACACCTCGTTGAACGTGTTGCCGCCGGCCGCGAACTCGGGCGTGTTCGTCTTGCCGAGGATCACCGCTCCCGCTGCCCGGAGCCGCCGGACGACGAGCGCGTCCTCCCGCGGCACGTGATCGGAGTACAGCGGGGAGCCGTAGGTGGTGCGCACGCCGGCGACCGGCGTGGTGTCCTTGATGCCCACCGGGAGGCCGCACAGGAGGCCCGGGCGCTCGCCCGCCGCCAGCCGGCGTTCCAGGTCGCGCGCCTGCTCCATCGCCGTCGGATCCAGAGTGACCACGGCGTTGATCTGATCGTTGTGACGACCCACCTGCCGCAGGCACGCCAGCAGCACCTCGGTCGGCGACAGGTCGCCGGCCCCCACCCGCCGCCGCAGCTCCGCGGCGGGAAGCAGGGCGATCGGGGCGTCACCCACGGGCATCCGCTCTTCCGGCGGGCCGAGCCGCGCGCCCGCTCAGCCCTCGACGAACGCGACGGCGCGGCAGAACGCGGCCTCGCCGCCCTTGAACTTCCACGGGAAGATCCCGATCGTGAGGCGGCGATTCTGCAGCTCGGGCGCCGCGATCTCGCCCCCCATGTTCTCCACGTGCATGCAGTTGTATGGGAACAGCTTGTTGTGCGTGAGCTGGTAGTCCTCGTCGGGGAACAGGCGCGCCACCCCTTCGGGACCTCCGAACTTCTCCTCGGCCAGGGCCCGCACCCGGTCGCAGTGCCCGAACGAGCCCTTGCCCAGGAAACGACCGATCGGCAGGTCCATCGGGTGGTCCGTCGACACGGCGTCCACTCCCCAGATGTGCACTTCCTTCTCGAGCAGCCACGGAACCATGTCCGGGTGCGCGCCCGGGTGCCGGTGGATGTAGCGCTCCTCGTCCGGGGTCTCGCCGAACTGGGCGAAACGGCCCCATCCGG
>CANPVW010000256.1 GCA_947581745.1 Candidatus Benthicola azotiphorus | reverse complement strand
CGGCCGCGGCCCGCCGCTGACCCGTCATCGGTGGATCAGCGCTCGGTCCGGTTCACCGTGATCGGCGTGTAGTAGGGCAGGGTCGACGCGCCGGTCGCTTCATCGGTGACCGATACCTGCATCGTGTAACGGCCCGGCTCCGAATCGCTGAGGTCGACCCTCAGCATGCGGCGTGACATGCGGCTCGCATCCGTCGCCCCATCGCCGGGGAACGACAGATCGAACGCCTCCCCTTCCTCGCCTTCGGCCGGCTGGAGACGAATGCGCGTCGTGTACTGGCCGCCGGGAGTCAGGTTGTAGACTTCGAAGTACACGTACGCGACGCCGTCGGTGCCGGTCAGGTGCGCGGGGCTCGGGCGCAGTCGGACGCCTCCTCCGGGTGACCATGCGCCACCCGAGTCCGCGGCCACGGCCACGTCAGACAGTGCCGGAGCGCCCGCGCCGAGCTCGCGCACGGTCAGGTCGACCCGGCGGTAGTTGCCGGACCGCAGCTCCTTCCCCGGCGAGGTATGCGCATCCCGAAGGAGCAGCGCATAACGGTACCGCCCCGGTGGCAGGTCCGCGGCCATCCGAACCGGAAGGCTCTCGTCGCGCCCGAGTACCCTGGGCGTCGAGGCGCGGAAGGAGGAGTTGTGGGTCGTCGACTCACCCAGCTCGTCCACGATCACCCAGCGCCCCTCCACCTGGTAGCGGAACTGGCCTCCCGGCAGGTTCACCGGGGTCAGCCGGTCGGCCTCGATCACCGCGTTGACCCAGACGCGGTTCATCCCTTCCCGGGGGCTCTGGAACTGGAGCTCTTCGACGAGCAGGCGCGAGTCGGCCGCCACGGGCGGGCGATCCGGAACCGAATCAACGGCAAACTCCCCGTCCTCCTGCGTCCACCCGCGCTCCTGGGCCAGGAGCCTCTGGGCATCCAGTGCCTCGGACCCCGTCGACATCGTCGTGCTCGGGTTGAGCACGCCCTGGCCCAGGTCGTTGGACATCTGCTGGGCGACCTGTGCGTAACGCGGATCCACGCCCTGCCGGGACCGGTAGAGGTCCTGCAGCACGAGGGCTGCCGCGGGACCCAGCTGCACGGCCCGGTTCTCGTTCACCGGCGACAGGACCCCCGTAACCCGCGCTCCTGCGACTCCGGACAGCGAAGCTGACGGATCGCCGCACCGATACACGAGCCCGAGGTTCTCGATCAGCCAATAGTCGTCCGTGCCCGTCAGCGTCGAGAGGTGGTATACGCGCGTCTCGCCCGGATAATCGTAGGCCCACGACTCGTTCGGCTGGTAGCACTCGGCGCTCACCGCCTGCTGCCCGACGGAAGGATTGCCCGCAAACGACGTCTGGCGATCCGGTGCGCCCATCCGCACGTAGAGCAGGCCGCGGTCGTCGTACTGGGCATTCGTGGGTCGTCCGAGTCGATTCGAGAACGTCGGCCCCTTCTTCCCTCCGCGGCGGCTGTAGTGATCGAGGGCGTATCGGGTGCGTGCGTAGTGGACCGACATGCGCTGGCCGACCTCCATGGCCGAGGCCAGGGCCCGTTCGTTCCAGAACCGCCTGAGGAACCTGCACAGGTCGGTATCAGTGATGGGGAGCCGGCGGAACCGGTCCCATTCATCCATCTCCTGCGGGGTGGCCAGCACCTCGATGTCGAGCCAGTACTCCTTGTACGCCGTCTCTCCGGCTCCCTCGCACCCCTTCCAGTAGGCTTCGGCGGCGAGTTCGGCCTGGCCGCTGAGAAAGGCGACCCGCGCCTGGTCCAGCAACAGGATCGGGGGGGGAACGTCACCCGAGGCCTCGGCTTCGAGGAGGGCCGTTTCAGCCTGCGCCGCCTGTCCTGCCCGGAGCCACAGCCGCGTCACGGCTATGTAGTCCCACCCATCGTCTGGACCGCCTTCTTCCCGCACCCAGCGCTCCAGCAGGCTCTGGACGTCCTCGTCGTTCGGATCCGAGCGCAGCTCGAGCTTCTTGGAGATTCGGTTCGCGAGCTTCTCGTAGCCACGATTCACGAGGTCGAAGTAGACCTGCGCGGGCATGGTCTGCGCCTGGACCGGCTCGGGCCGAACAACCGCGCCGAGGAGGGCCGCGATCGCGACGATCGACCCCGACCGAAAGAGACCCGACTTGTGCGTCGTTATCGTCACTTGCCCTCCGACTCTCCCTCGCTCCGAACCTCGACCTCGGTTATGGGGGCCGCGCGAATCGTGGGAGGCCGGATCTTCAGTCCCGCCTTCCGGATCTCGCTTCGCTCACCCGTCTCGAGATCGGTCACCCGCACCTGCACCTCGTAGGGCCCCGGCTCGGCGTCCCTCGTTTCGAGCCGCAGGACGGCCCTCACGGGGACCGTCGGATCCGCCGGGACGCTCCCCCTGTATTGCATCTGGAACGGCTCGTAGGGTCCGGTGAACGTTTCCCCGCGACCTCTGGACACCCAGGTGGAAGCCAACTTGATCTCACCTCGATAACTGCCGCCGGGCGTCAGACCGTAGACCTCGAAGTAGATGAAGGGCCTCGCGTCCTTTTCGACGATCGCCGCGGCATTCAGCTGGAGCTCGATTCCGGTCGCCGGCTTGAACGTGCCGACCGAGTCGGCGGCCACCGCGATGGAGCTGACCACGGGATGCGTCTCGTCGAACACGGGAACGGTCAGGCTCCCCTGCACGACGTTGACCGATCGGTCGTCCGGCCAGTTCATGTCCTTCACCACGAGGCGGTAGTCGTATACGCCGGGTGGAACGCTGACCATGGTCTGCAGGGGAAAACCGTCCCGCGTCGTGTCGGCGACCTGACGACTGAACAGGAAGTCCGTGCGCCGGGTCTTCGCGACGACCAGTGAATCGTCCTGGAACAGCTCGAGCCCGAGGGACAGCGAGTAGTGCCATCCTCCCTCGAACACGCCGCGAATCCGGCCCGCCTCGACACTCACGGCCGCCCACAGCGCCACCAGGTCCGAAGAGCCGCCGTGAAAGGCCAGGTACTGGTAGTCGAACGGGAAGGCACCCACCGCCCTGAGGCCGCCCGCTTTCGCCAGGGCGTTCAGCGCCCCGGCATCGACGTGCGTCTGGACCTGGTTTTCCTGCGGAGCGGCGGCCTCGAGCGGTCCTGAACTCACGGCCAGGAGGACCGCGAGACACGGGAGCACGGTGAGGACCCGACCCGACCGCCTTGTCGGCGGCAGGAACGCACGGCCGACCGGCCACCGGGCTCTCGGCTCGAGACAGTCCGCCCCGCAACGGGGCCTGCGTCCGCGCATTCCGCTCCCTCCTGTCCCGCGCCACACCAGACGTCACCCGTCCCCACGACACCGTGCTTGTACGGGGAAGCGGCAGAAAAGTGCCGTCCCCGGTCGCCCGAGGGCCGGGGGAGGCGACCCGGAGGAGCGGACGCCCTATTCGAAGTCTCCCGGAACGGCGGCCTGCATGCGCGACTGGAACTCCTCCGGGGGTCTCATGCGGGACAGGTCCAGCTCGAAATCAGGACGTTCGGCGGGACCCAGCTTCTCGAGCAGCTCGATCGACTCGCGCTTCGAGAGTCCGTGCGCCTTCAACTGGTCGAAGTCCAGCGAGGCGCCGTCGCGGACCCGCAGGACATCGGCTCCCGGCTCGACGAGGCTCCGGAGGGCCGCGAGCTCGCCGTAGCTCATGTGCGCCCCGCCGAAGTCATAGTCCAGCCACGCTTCGTAGCTCAGTGGAGCGACGCGCTTCAGCATGCCCGCCATCACCCGGGCGAATTCCTGGATCTCCCATTGGGCGTGCGGGTCCGCCCTCAGGCTGAGGAAGTGGAACAGGTTGTGGAGGTCGATCTTCCAGTACCACTGCGTGTAGGTGGAGAGCGGCAGATCGATGCGGGCCAGCTCGCGCGCCACGTCCTCTTCGACCAGCCAGCCGTACGTCTCACCCGAGAGCCGCCGGACCTCCTCCCAGCGGCGGATCGCTTCCGCATAGACATCGCGGGCCGCCGGCGCCCCTTCCCGTCCCTGTCGATTGGACTCGCTCTGCACGGCGAAGTCCTCGTATTCCGGACGATAGAACAGGAGCGGCATCAGGCTGTAGCGACCGCTGTACTCGTTGACCGAGGCCGTGCGATGCCGGATCCACTGCCGCGCGATGAACATCGGCATCGCGCAGTGGAACTTCAGCTCGACCATCTCCGACGGGGTCGTGTGCCTGTGCCGGCGCAGATAACGCACGAGTCCACGAGTCTGGCTGGTCTTTCGAGTCCCGAACCCGTAGCTGACGCGGGCCGCCTGCTCGATGCTCTCGTCGCTGCCCATGTAGTCGATCAGGGCCACGAACCCGTGATCCAGCACCGGGAAATACCCGCCGAGTATCTCCTCGGCCGCCGGGACGACGGTGCGCTTGGTCTCCATTGCCATCCTGTTCCGTGTCTTTATGTCGGGGGTCGCGACGCATACGATACGAGCGGACCGGGAGAGCCGCCACGGCAGGCGGCGTCCGGATGGTGCTATGTTCGGGACCCTGCCCTTGCAGGC
>CANPVW010000255.1 GCA_947581745.1 Candidatus Benthicola azotiphorus | reverse complement strand
TCACTCCGCGCATTTTCCCGGCAGGCCGGCTTCTGTCCCGGCGTACCGGCGCACCGTGAACTCGTCCACCACCTGGCCGTCGCGGTCCAGGGTGCGCCCGCGGATCCGGTCCGCCGTGACGTCCAGCTCCACGTACTCGTACACCCGCTGCGCCGTCGCCACGAGCGGAGTCTCCGTGATGTCGCGCGCGTACCGGGAAGCCCCTCCCCCGCCGGTCAGCACGTGCACGGGACCGCAACCGTCCTCGACCCGGTGGCCCGCCCGGATCGGCCACGTGCGCTCGTAGTGGTGGTCGTGGCCGGCGGCGACGAGGTCCACGCCGTAGCGCTCGTACAGCGGCAGCAGGCGCTCGCGTAGATCGGCGTCCAGCTCGTGCCCGCTGATCCCGATCGCGTGGCTGTACAGCGGATGATGCTGGAACACGATGATCCAGTCCACCGAGGCGTCCGCGGCGGCGCCCTTCAGGACCTCCTCTAGCCAGTCCATCTGGCGGCCGCGGCCCTGCCGGAGCTGGCTCACGTCATCCGTCCCGCTCGACGTGTCCACGGACACGAACTGGATCCGGCCCCAGCGGAACTCGTAGTACCGGACGCCCGGGAACGGTGCCGGCCACAGGAAGGCCGCATCGTAGGGCCGGCCCCCGTCGGCCCGGACGTCGTGGTTCCCGACCGCCGGGTAGAAGGGCGTCGAGGCGAACAGCGGGGCGTACACCCGGAAGTGCCGCTCCGTCAGCTCGCTCTCCGATCCGTGGTCGTAGGCGATGTCCCCCACGTGGATCGACAGGTCCCATTCCTCCCGTCGCATGAGCCGGGCGAGCTCGATCTGTTCCGGTCCGCCCCACCCGGAATCGCCGAACAGGAGAACCCGCACGTCGCTCGCGGCGCCGGTCGGAGGCGCCGTCCGGAAGGCGTACGGACCCAGCCTGTCGCCGTCCGCCGACACCCGGTACTCGACCGTCGTCGCCGCCGGAAGCGGGCCCAGGTCCGTGCGCCGCGTGCCCTTCCCGTGGCTCCGGAGGGTCGCCGGCGTCCAGCTCGAGTCCACCTCCGGCACCCGGTACCACGCGCTGTCCGTCGACCCCGGCGGGCTCATCCACAGCACCGAGGCGGCGCTGTCGCTCACCATCTGGAGGTACGGCTCGCGCACGAAGGCCGCGGGCGCCCGTGGAACGCCGACCGGATCGACGGGTCTGGGGTAGCAGGCCGCCACGCAGGAGACGGCCGCGACGAGCACGGGGCCCGCCCCGGGCCGGGGTGCTCGCTTCGGGCCGGACGTACTGCCGGGTTGGCGGACCGGTTTCACGTGCGGGCGCCCTTCCATGCCAGAACGGCCGGGGAGGGGGTGGCTCGGGAGGCCGGGTGCCGGCCCGGTTCCTGCGCAACCGGGGGAGAACGCGATAGTATACCTGGAGGCACGGCGCCCGTCGGCAGGACGGGAGCGGCCGGGCTCGACCTTACTACACGGAAACGAGATCGCAGATCATGCACGATCAGAAGAATACACGTTCGTATACCCTCTACCAAGCGGAATCCGAAGACGTTCCGGCCGGCATGGAGGAGGTCCACATCGCCTGGGATGAGGACGACGAGTCGGACGACGACGCCGTGGAGACGCTGGAGGAGCGGGCCCGGCTGCCCGTGCTGCCGCTTCGCGGCACCGTGGTCTTCCCGTCCGTGGCAGCTCCGATCGCCGCCGGGCGCGAGAAGACGCTGGCGGCCATCGAGCACGCCCTGCAGGGATCGAAGCGCCTGATCGCCGTCTCTCAGCTGGACGCCGAGACCGAGGAGCCGACGCCCGAGGGGCTGTACCGGATAGGGACGATCTGCCGCATCGCGCAGATGCAGCGTGTTCCGGGCGGCATCCAGCTCGTCGTGCAGGGCACTGGGCGTGGCGCGGTGCTGGAGTTCACGGAGCGGGGCGAATTCCTCGAGGCCGTGGTGCGGCGCATGCAGGACATGCCACCCCTGAACGACGAGGATTCCGCTTACACGGCCCTCCACAAGGAAGTGCGGGAGCGCGCGGCCCAGTTGAGCCGCCTGCGGGGAGTGCCCAAGGAGATCGTGGACCATCTGCTGGGCGGCGTGACGAGCGGCGGCGAGCTGGCGGACCTCGTCGCCTTCTACACGGAGCTCGAAGTGCCCGAGAAGCAGGACCTGCTCGAGACGCTCTCGGTGGAGGACCGCCTGCGTAAGCTGCTTCTGCACCTGCAGCGCCAGATCGGCGTGCTGGAGGCGCAGGCCCAGATCCGCAGCAAGGTGCAGGAGGAGCTGGGCGAGCGGCAGCGGGAGGTCTTCCTGCGGGAGCAGATGAAGGCGATCCAGAGCGAGCTCGGGGACGACGCCGACCTGGAGGACCTCCAGGAGCTGCGGGAGCGCCTCGAAGCGCTCGACCTGCCCGAGGAGGCGAGGACCGAGGTCGATCGAGAGCTGCGGAGGCTCGAGCGCATTCCGCGCGAAGCGGCGGAATCGCAGGTGATCCGCACGTTCCTGGAGACGGTCGCCGACCTCCCGTGGAGCGTTCACACGGAGGACCGACTGGACCTGAAGCGGGCGGAGGAGATCCTCGAGCGGGATCACTACGGCCTCAACGACGTGAAGGACCGGGTGCTCGACTTCCTGGCGGTGCGCAGCCTGCAGGAGCGGCGCAACGAGGCCGCCGCCGAGGCGAAGGCGGCCGCGGAAGCGACGGGGGAGATGCCGCCGGAGATCGCCGAGGAGCTCGGAGAGGACGAGGCTCCGGTGGCCGCCGATGAGCCGGAGAACGGCTCCAGAGAGCGCGCGCCCGGTCAGGCGGACGACAGGACGGGCCAGACGGTGCTGTTCGTCGGGCCTCCGGGCACCGGAAAGACCTCGATCGCCAAGTCGATCGCCGATGCGATGGGCCGCAAGTACGTGCGCGTGTCTCTGGGCGGCGCCCGGGACGAAGCGGACATCCGGGGCCACCGCCGAACTTACGTCGGCGCCCTGCCGGGCCGGATCATCGAGGGCCTCAAGCGGGCGGGAAGCAACAATCCGGTGTTCCTGCTCGACGAGGTGGACAAGCTCGGCGTCTCCTTCCAGGGAGACCCTTCGGCTGCCCTCATGGAGGTACTGGACCCGGCCCAGAACGATTCGTTCGTGGATCACTATCTCGGCATCCCGTTCGACCTGTCGGACGTGCTGTTCATCGCGACGGCGAACTTCCCCCACCAGATCCCGGGGCCGCTGAAGGACCGGATGGAGGCGATCGAGTTCGTCGGTTACACGGCGCAGGAGAAGCTGGAGATCGCCCGGCGATACCTCCTGCCGCGTCAGATGGAGCAGAACGGGCTGTCCGAGGGCCAGCTCGAGGTGGCCCCGGAAGCGCTCGAGGAGATCATCTCGAGCTACACGCGCGAGGCCGGGGTGCGGAATCTGGAGCGGGAGCTGGGTTCGATCGCCCGCAAGAGCGCGCGGCGCATCGCGGGCGGCGACGCGGAAACGGTGACGGTGGGCGTGGGCGACCTGCGCGACCTGCTCGGCCAGCCCAAGGTGCACCCGGAGAAGCGACTGGAAGAGGACACGGTCGGCGTCTCGACCGGCATGTACTACACGCCGGTGGGCGGCGACATCATGCGCGTCGAGTGCTCGGTGATGGAGGGCAAGGACGGCCTCGTCCTCACCGGACAGCTGGGCGACGTGATGAAGGAGAGCGCCCAGGCGGCGCTCACCTACGCCCGCAGCAACGCCGATCGCCTGGGGATCGGCGAGAAGATGCTGAAGGACCAGCAGATCCACATCCACGTGCCGGCCGGGGCCGTGCCGAAGGAAGGACCGTCCGCCGGGATCGCGATGGCGATGGCGATGATCAGCGCCCTCAGCGGACGGCCGGTGGCGGCTGACGTGGCGATGACGGGCGAGCTGACCCTGACGGGACGCGTCCTCGGGATCGGCGGGGTGAAGGAGAAGGTGCTCGGGGCCCTGCGCGCCGGCATCAAGCGGATCGTTCTCCCGAAGGACAACGAGGGAGACGTCTCGGAGCTCCCGGAGAGCGTGCGCGAGGCACTGGATTTCGTCTACGCGGAGACGCTGGACGACGCGATGGCGGTGGCCCTCAGGCCGGCGGCAGCGTGACCGGCTGCCTTCAGGGGGTGATTCCGAGCGCTGGAAGCAGGTCTTCCGGCGCCTCCAGCCAGATGTCGGGGTCCGTCGGCTCGAGCTGCGAGCGGGTGTAGGGCCCCCACAGGGCGGCGGCGGTCGTCACGCCCGCCGCCCGTCCGGACCGCATGTCGTGCGTGCTGTCCCCCACGAACAGGGCCCGATCCGCCCCGACCCCCATCCACTGCAGGGCCGTAAGCACCGGCTCGGGTTCGGGCTTGTGCCGCGTCACGTCGTCCGCCGTGACGATCGCCCCGAACCACTCGGCTGGAAGCTCGCATCGCGCCAGGCCCATGCGGGTGGCCCGGCCCTTCTTGCTCGTCACGATTCCGAGGGACACGCCGGAGCGGCGGATCTCCTCGACCACCGGCAGCACGCCGGGAAACTGGCGCACGTAGTCGTCGTGGTTCGCCAGGTTGTGCTCCACGTACGTGCGGATCATCGCGGCGGCCTCGTCTTCGTCCGCGGCGAACATCTTCATCTGCACCACGAGAGGTTGGCCGATTGTGGCCTTCCACGCGTCTTCCGGAGGCACGTGTCCCAGGTGTGCCTGCATCGTGTGGCGGTAAGAGGCGAGGATGAGCCGCTCGCTGTCGATCAGGGTCCCGTCGAGGTCGAACAGTACGGCGTCGAAGCGGCGCTCCGTCACGGCTCCAGGCCCACGGCCGGGCCGAAGCGGGCCCGGAAGGTGGCCGTGTCCGTGTGCGCCTGGCGAGCCAGGCTCTCCAGCATCTCCGGGTTCCGCAGGTCCCAGGGCTCGAGCCGCAACATGTACTGCCGCGCCACCGCGTATGCCTCGGACCCCATGTCCACCGTGCGCACCCGGGTGCGGCCCGTCTCCGGATCGCGAAAATCGTCGAACGGAAGCACCCGCACGTGTCCGCCCCGACCGAGGCTCACGACGCCGCCGACGCGCAGCGCGTCGTCCCTCGGCTCGGAAAGCAGGAACCTCGCCGCCCCGAAGCCGAGCGTCCGCGTGTAATCGATGTCGAACGTGATCGGTGGCGCGCACCGAAGCTCGTAACCGAGCCGCAGGTCCGTGATCGTGACCTTGTCGCCGCGCTCCCCGAAACGCTTCTGGACGGCCCGCTTGAGGATCGTCTCCATCGGGATCTCGGCGAGCCGGATGTGGTCGTACGCATCGTATTCCACGTGCACGCCCGGAAGCGTGGCCAGCTCCGCCGGGTCCATCTTCTCGCCGATCCCCTCGGCGATGATCGCCACTCCGTCACGCCGGCCCTGCGCCCGCCGCTTGAGGATCGCACCTTCGAGTATCGTGCACACGTCGTCGAACGTGATCCTCTCGCGCGCGAACTCCTCGGGAATGATGGTGAGCGTGGCGCCCGCGGCGCGGCCGATTCCGAGCGCCAGGTGACCCGCCTTCCGTCCCATCACGACGACGAAGAACCAGCGGTTCGTGGTGCGCGAGTCCTCCATCAGGTTGAGGCACAGGTGGGTCCCGACGTATCGGGCCGTCTCGTACCCGAAGGTCGGCATGTCGGCGGGAAGTGGAAGGTCGTTGTCGATCGTCTTCGGCACGTGCGCCACGCGGATCGCGCCGTCGGCCTTTTCCGCCACCTCCCGCGCCGCGAACGCCGTGTCGTCCCCGCCGATCGTCACCAGGCCCGTGATGCCGAGCTCGCGCAACGCCCGCACCGTGCGTTCGAGGCTCTCGGGCGTCTTGGTAGGATTGGCGCGCGACGTGCGCAGGATGGAGCCGCCCTCCGTGTGAATGCGCGACACGTCGGCCACGTGGAGGGGACGCACCATGTCCGATCGACCTTCCATCAGGTGCTCCCATCCGTCCAGCATCCCCGTCACCTCGCACCCTTCGTCGATCGCCTTGAGCGCCGCGGCGCTGATCGCGCTGTTGATGCCGGGGGCCGGGCCGCCGCCCACGAGGATGCCGATCCTCTGCGCTCGCTGTTCCATCCATCACCTTCGAGACGGGAAGTCGATCACCGGGCGGGATCTTCCCATCAGGACCCCGGCCCGTCAAGCGTGCGCGCGAGGGCGCCCTGCGTTGGAATGCGCGGATCCTGCAAGAACTTCCCGCCCGGCCGGGACCAGGTCGAACGCCAACGAATGCCCGAAGCTACTGTGGTCATGCAAGTTACGTGCATCGTGCACGTGCGGCACGCCGCTTGCCCGTTTCACGCGTGATTCACGCGAATCGGCAACGACGTAACGGAGGATTTCCCATGTTCCGCAATCTGCGCTGGACAGCGTTTCTGGCCCTGCTCGTCGCCGGCGCGGCGGCGTGCAGCGACAACGGCACGGGTCCCTCGGGCGGTGATTTCGACCCGCAGGCGACGGAGCAGGCGACGGAGAACCTGCAGGCCCGGCTGAATTCCGACAGCGACATCCTGGTGAGCCTCGGCCTCGCGGCGGATGGGCTGGCGCAGGCGGGAGCCGTCTCCATGGTGATGCCGGTCGAGCCCGGCCGCGCGCCCGTACCGATGTCGGCCCAGGTGCTGCGTGGCTACGCGTCCGCAGGCGTTTCTGCGGAGCCCGTGTTCCCGAGCAACCTGCTCGGCGTCACGTTCGAATGGTCTTTCGACCTCGGGCGCTACGAGCCGACCGCCCGTGCGGGCGCCCCGGCCGACGGCGTGCGGTTCATCCTGTACGCGATCGATCCGCTCACGCGCCAGCCGGCGGAACCGTTGAATGAAGTGGGCTTCCTGGACCTCACGGACGAGGGGGATGCCGCTGCGACGCGACTCGGAATCTACGCCGAGAGCGGCGGAACGCCCCTCGTGGATTACTTCATAGAGGCGAGCTACGCGCTCCTCAGCGACCAGGACTTCAGCGTGACCGCGAGCGCAGAGGGTTACGTGTCCGACGGCTCGGAGCAGCTGGACTTCCTGCTCGAGGAGACGGCGACGTTCCTCGGCTCCACCGGAACGATCGGGCTCGATGTCTCCTACTGGCTGTCGCTGGCGGGCGAGGACGTCAGCGTGAGCCTCGAGATCGGCGGCGAGTTCGACTTCTCGGGCGAGAACCCGGTGGACGCGGCCACGGCCCGGCTCACGATCCAGAACGGCTCCGACACGGCGGTGTTCAACATGACGCTCGCGTCGGACAACACGCTCGACGGCGTGATCACCTACAACGGCGCTCCGGCGATCCTGATCGGCGGCACGGAGGCGGATCCGGTGTTCACGCGTGCGGACGGCGAGCCGCTCGCATCCGAGGATGTAGCAGCGCTGCTGCAGCTGTTCAATCTGCTCGACGATGTGTTCGAGATCGCCGAGAATCTGTTTCAGCCGTTTGGTGGAATCGGGGTCTAGGCCCCGTGACGGACCGCCCGTCCGGGCGGAGTTTTTTCAGGTGACGTTGAGGGCCGGGAGAAATCCCGGCCCTCGCTTTTCTCGCGAGTGACCGGCGGCCGCGGCCAGCCGGTTCCCTGTGTCAGGCGCGGATCTCCACCATGGCGCGGCGAACCAGCACCGGCACCATGGCGCGCCGCCATTCGGCATCCACCGGGATGTTGGTGAGCGGGTGGCACTGCCGGAACGCCTCCCGGGCCAGCGCTTCGACGACCGACTCCGTGAGCGGCGCGCCGGCGACCCCTTCGTCCAGTTTGCCCAGCTTACGCGGATAACTGCCCATCGCCGAAGCGGCCATCTGCACGCCGGCCACGACTCCGTCCGCCTCGAAGTCCACCCGCACGGCCAGGTTGAGCATCGGGAAATCGATCGAGTCGCGGGCCCGAAGCTTCTGGAAGCTGTGCCGGGTACCGGCTCGCTGCCGCGGCACGTGAATCGACACGAGGAGTTCGCCCGGGCTCATGCGCCGGTTCCACACGCCGTCGGACGTGAAGAAGCCGCCGATCGGCGTCGTCCGCTCCCCTTCCGGACCGGCGATGCGCAGCTCGGCGTCGAGCGGAAGCAGCGCCGTGGCCGCGTCGGCTGAATGCGCCGCCACGCATCGGGTCCCGCCCTTCACCACGTGACACGCCGTTCCGTCCTTCTTGAGGCAATAGCCGAGCGCCTTCCGCCAGAACAGCGTCTGGTTGTAGTAGGTGCAGCGGGTGTCGAGGCACACGTTGCCCCCGAGGGTTCCCATGCGGCGCAGCTGAGGCCCGGACACGAGGGAGCACGCCCGCGCGAGGGAAGGAAGGGCGTTCCGGATGGCCTCGTCCGTCGCCACGTGGTCGAGCGATGTCGCCGCACCGATCGTGAAGCCGGCCTCGTCCTCCCCGATGCCGCGCATCTCTTCGATGCCACGCAGGGACACCAGGTGGCCCGGGGTGAACAGCCGGTGCTTCATGTTGGGGACGAGGTCCGTCCCGCCCGCGATCGGCATCGCATCGCCGGCGTGCTCGGCCAGCAGCGCGATCGCCTCGTTCACCGTGCGCGGCCGGTGGTACTCGTACGGGTGAAGTCTCAGCACGCGGCCCCCTCAGCCCGCCCGCACCGCAGCAAGCTTCTCGAGCAGAGCGGACAGGCGCTGAAGGCCGGCTTCGAGAGGGGGGTCCGTGTATCCGTACCCGATCCGGAAGTGGCCATCGATCCCGAACTGGTCGCCCGGAACGATCAGCACGCTGTGCTCCGCGAGGAGGCGCTCCGCCAGTTCGGTCGATCCGATCGGCAGGTCGTAGCGCGGGAACGCGATCGCGCCGGCGGTCGGAGCGTGCAGATCGAGGATCGCGTCGTGGCCGGCGACCCAGTCCTCCAGCAGGGCCAGGTTGTCCCGCAGGATCTTCCTCCCGCGCTCCAGGAGCGCTGCGCGCACGCGCGGCTCGAGCGCGACGGCCCCCAGGCGGTCGCTCAGGGGGGAAGGCGCGATCGTCGTGTAGTCCTTCCGCGCCCACAGGTCTTCCCTGAACTCCGCCGGCGCCACGAGCCAGCCGAGTCGAAGCCCCGGCAGCCCGTACGCCTTCGACAGCGAGGCGCTGACCAGGACGCGTTCCGTCCGGCCCCACAACGAGGCGGTCGCGGCGCCCGAAAGCTCGCCGCCCGCGTATACCTCGTCGGCCAGGATCCACGCACCGACGCGCTGCGCCGCCCGCACGATCTCCTCGATCGCCGGCTCCCCCAGCACCTGCCCCGTCGGGTTGTTCGGGTTCGTGACCACGACCAGGCGCGTGTCATCACGTATCGCGGCGGCCGCCGCCCCCGGGGCGAAGTGCCACCCGCGCCGTGCCTCCAGCCACACGGTTTCGAGGTGGGCGCCCAGCCCGACCGCGAGACCCGTCGTCTGCTCGTACGCCGGGCGCACCACGACCACCCGGTCGCCCGGCTCTACCAGCCGCCACAGGGCGAGGAAGTTCGCCTCGGCGCTCCCCACGGTGGCCACCACGTTGGTCGCGCCCGCGCCCGGATACAGGGCCGCGATCCGCTCGCGCAGCGCCGGGCTCCCGTCGGTGTGCCCGTAACCGAGCACCGTGTCGGACGGGTCCACTCCGCTTATCTCGAGCAGCTCCGCCAGCGACAGCGGCTGCACCCCGCTCTCCGCGAGGTTGTACTCGACCCGGTTCTCGTGGTGCGACTGCCAGCGCTCCATCTCGAAGATCGGCTGCTTCATCGGCCGGTCAGTCCTTCAGCCTCGCGGCGTACTTCTTCCGGAACTTGGCCAGCTTCGGGGCCACGACCACCTGGCAGTAGCCCTGTCCGGGGTTCCGGCGGTAGTAGTCCTGGTGGTATTCCTCTCCGGGGTACCAGGCGGTCAGCTCCGTCACTTCGGTCACTATCGGGTCCTCGAACACCTGCTCTTCCTCGAGCTCGGCGACCATCTTCTCCGCTTCTTCCCGCTGTGCTTCGTCGTGGAAGAAGATGGCCGAGCGGTACTGCGTGCCCACGTCCGCCCCCTGCCGGTTCAGGGTCGTGGGGTCGTGGATCGAAAAGAACACCTCGAGCAGGTCCCGGTATGAGATCTCGTCCGGATGGAACGTGATCCGCACCACTTCCGCGTGGCCCGTCCGCCCCGTGCATACCTGTTCGTACGTCGGGTCCGGGACGTGGCCGCCCGCGTACCCGGACTCCACCGAGATGACTCCGCGCAGGTCCCGGAACGCACCGTCCAGGCACCAGAAGCAGCCCCCCGCCAGCGTCGCGCTCTCCGTCCGTCCGTCAGGCGTCATGCCTTGTCCTCCCGTTGCGCCCGGCTCAGGCCGACCGCGCGGAGTGATCCCGAAGCGCCCGCCACACGCGATCCGGCGTGAACGGGAGCGCGTCCATCCGAACCCCGACCGCATCCCAGATCGCGTTCGCGATCGCCGGGAGCGACGGGTGTAGCGGCCCCTCGCCCGCTTCCTTCGCCCCGTACGGCCCCTCCGGGTCCGCCGACTCCACGATCAGCGACACGAACTCCGGGCAATCGCGCGAGGTCGGGATCCGGTAGTCGAGCAGCGACGGCGCGTCGTGCAGGCCGCCCTCCGGGTTTCCGCGCTTCATGACCTGGTGCTCGAAGATCGCTTCCGCGAACCCCATGTACGCCGAGCCTTCCATCTGCGCCTCGACCAGCATCGGGTTGAGGGCCTTTCCGCAGTCGTGCGCCACCCAGATCGTCTTCACGTCCACGAAACCGGTCTCCGGGTCCACCTCCACCTCGGCGACGTGCGCCGTGAAGCTGTAGGCCGGCGAGGCGCCTATCGTCCCTCCCCGGTACTCCCCGTGCACCCCTTCCTTGGGCGTGTTGTAATGTCCGATCGCTCCGAGCGTTCCATGCTCCGCTTCCGCGATCTGAAACGCCGCGGCGATCGGCAGGCGGCGATCGTCCCGGGTCGGCTCTTCCGCGTCGAACGCCCAGCCGCCGGCGAGCCGCACCCGCTCCGGAGGGATGCCGAGCGCCGACCCGACACTGCCCCGGACCCGCTCCGCCACCTGGCGGCACGCGCTCACGCAGGCGTTTCCGACCATCAGGGTCTCGCGTGACGAGTAGGCGCCCAGGTCCACCGGCACGATGTCCGTGTCGGCGGACAGGACCCTCACGTAGCCGAGCGGCACGCCCAGCTCCTCCGCCGCGATCGCCGCCATCGTGGCGTCCGACCCCTGTCCGATCTCGGAGGCGCCGTGCAGCACGCTCACCCGCCCCGAGCGCTCCACCTGCACCTGCACGGCGGCCTGCGGCATGTCGTTCGGGTAGATCGGGTAGTTGGTGCCCGAGATGTAGCAAGAGCCGGCGACCCCTACCCCCCGGCCGTAAGGCAGCTTGCGGTGTTTCTCCTTCCAGCCGCTGGCCCTCTCCACCGCCTCGAGGCACTCAAGGAAGCCGTTCGACTGCACCCGGAACTCGTTCACCGTCCGCCCGGTGCCCATGAAGTTGCGGCGCCGCAGCTCGATCGGATCCAGGCCCAGCTCGGCGGCCAGCTTGTCGAGCGAGATCTCGAACGCGAAGCGGGGCTGCACCGACCCGTGCCCCCGCTTCGGGCCGCACGGCGGCTTGTTGGTGTACACGCGCGTCGAGTCGAACCGGTACGACTCCAGCTCGTAGGGCGCCGTCAGGAGCTGCCCGCTGTAGTAGGTCGTGACGAGGCCGAACGAGGCGTACGCCCCGCCGTCCAGCAGCGAGCGGGCGTCCACTGCCTTCAGCTTCCCGTCCCGCGACGCTCCGACCCGGTACCACATCCGCATCGGGTGGCGACCGCGGTGGGAGTAGAACAACTCCTCCCTCGTGTACAGGAGCTTCACCGGCCGTCCCGTCCTCAGGGCCAGCAGGGCGACGCAGAATTCGAGGTCGAAGGGCTCCGACTTGCCTCCGAAGGCTCCGCCCACGGCAGGTTGCACGACCCGCACCCGCGCGACGTCCAGCCCCAGGACCCGCGCCAGCTCGCGCTGCAGGTAATGCGGCACCTGGGTGGAAGACCACACCGTGAGCAGGCCGTCGGCGTCCACGTGACCGATCGCGCAGTGCGGCTCGATCGGCGCGTGCGTCGTGCCGTGGAAGTAGTAGTCCCCTTCCACGACCACGTCGGCCGCCGCCATCAAGTCGTCCACCGGCCCGAACTCGAGCTCCACGTGTTTCGTGACGTTTCCGTTCCGTCCCTCGCGCTTTGGACCGTGGATCGGCACCGCCGCGGCCTCTGCCGTCAACGCCTGCTCCGGCTCCAGGTAGAAGGGCAGCACCTCGTACTCCACCTCGATCGCCTCCAGCGCCGCGTTCGCGGTGTCTTCGTCCACCGCCGCCACGCAGGCCACGGCGTCCCCCACGTATCGCACCTTGTCCACCGCGAGAGCCTGCTCGTCCCGCGTCCACGGAATGATCCCGTACTTCGTCGGAAGGTCCTCTCCCGTGATGACCGCGTGAACACCGACGATTCGTGTCGCGTGTTGAGTGTCGATCGACACTATCTGTGCATGCGGGTGCGGGCTCCTGAGCAACTTGGCATGCAGCATTCCGGGGAGGGCCAGATCGTCCGTGTACGCTTCGGCGCCGGTGTTCTTACGCAGCCCCTCGGGCTTCCGGTTGCGCCGGCCGAGCACCCGCAGGCCGTCCGGTCCGGGGAACCCCGCGATCCCGGGATCGTCTGCGGCCGCCCGCTGCAGGGCGTTCAGCTCATCGGGATGCATGGGATTTCAATCGGCGTACGTGACACGCAGGTCACGGAAGTGGGCGACGGTCGACGAGTGGAGCCGGTGAGAGAGCGTTCGCTCACCCGGGCGGGCAGGGCGGCCGCTCCGAGGGTTCCCGCGGGGGCGCCCACGAGACACAGCGGCACGTAACGTCTCACGATGCTCACCCTCCTTCCGCGCGCGCGGCCAGCACCTCGCCCGCCGTGCGGCCGGAGCGGCAAGCGGCTGCGGCCAGCTCTACCGCCTCGAAGATCTTGGTGTAGCCAGTGCACCGGCACAGGTTCCCGGACAGGGCGTGCTCGATCTCGTCGCGCGTCGGGGAGCCGTTCCCGGCCAGCAGCTGGGTCGCGCTGCACAGAATGCCCGGAGTGCAGAAGCCGCACTGCGCCCCTCCGGTCAGGTCCAGGGCGTCCTGGAGCGGACTGGGCCGCGGACCGCCGGCCAGCCCTTCCACCGTCACCACCGAGCGGCCCGCCGCCTCCTGAACGGGGAGGATGCACGAGAGGATCGCTTCGCCGTCCAGCAGCACGGTGCAGGCCCCGCAGTCGCCCTTGTCGCACCCCTGCTTGCTCCCCGTCAGCCCCAGGATGTAACGCAACGTCTCCAGCAGGGTATAGTGCGTCGGCGCGCTCGTCTCGATGAGGTCGCCATTGACTGTCAGGCTCAGGGTCTCGCGCATGTCTCGACCGTGTGAAGGCGCCTTGAAAGGGTGCGTCGATCCGGTCACGAGGTTAGAGTGTTCCGCCTCGGAAGGTCAAGCTGACCGCACGGCCGGGACCGGAGATCGGAGGAAGATGAAGCGGAAGCTGGTGCGCGGGATTCGCCTCGGCGGAGTGGGCGCGGCGGTGCTGCTGCTGGCCGGCGCCACGGCCCCGGCGGGCGCCCAGGAATCGGTCCCCGTGGACCGGTGGCTCGTGTCCACCCCGTTTCAGGCGGATTCCGCCGACGATGCCTTGCATACCGACTTCCTCTCGGCCCCGGGGGAGGTGGCGGTCCTCCCGGACCGCGGGCGCACGGTGGCGGGGGCCGACTGGACCCTCGTCCGCCAGGACTCCGTGGCGGCCCTGCAGCTGGATGACCTCAGGCCGGCCGGCGGCGGGCGCGTCGTGGTCTACGCGCACGCGTACCTCAAGTCAGCGGCGGACCGCACGATAGACCTCGACTGGCGCGGTCTCGGCTGCACGGACGTCGAGGCCTGGCTGAACGGCCGCTCCCTCACGGCGCTCGGCCGGCCGGCTCGAGTGCGAATCGGGTTCGGCTACAACACGTTCCTCGTGAAAGCCGTGTCCGGTGACTGCCCGTTCGGCCTGGAGGCGTGGATCGCCCCGGCGTCGGCG
Source organism: Candidatus Benthicola azotiphorus (assembly GCA_947581745.1). GTDB lineage: Bacteria > Gemmatimonadota > Gemmatimonadetes > Palauibacterales > Palauibacteraceae > Benthicola > Benthicola azotiphorus. Next base: position 25,894 of record CANPVW010000255.1, on the reverse strand, counting down.
GACGGACTTCAGGGCATCCGCGTGCAGGCGTCGAGGCCGTACGGCGACACCCGCACCGGGCCCGCGCCGTGGGTGGTCGCGTACCCGGACGCCGGGCCGGAGCCGCTTCTCGGCTGGAAGGAGGACCGGCTGTTCGGAGCCGGCGCTGTGCGCCTGGCGGCGTTCGCGGTGACGGCCATCCAGGGCGCCAAGCTGAAGGCGAAGACGGGTGGCGAGGAGGTGAAGCGGGAGATCGAGTGGCTCACCCCGGCCCAGCCGCGGACCGTGCTCATGCCGATCGAGTTCAAGACCCTTCGCGAGGCGGTGATCCGTGGCGAGGGCATGAAGGTCGAGCTCGAGTGGCCCGACTTCAAGTCGGAAAAGGTGCTCCGGCTCGACCCGGAAGCGCTCCTGCAGGCGTTCCACTCGTCGATCCGGCTGCTCGGCTGGTCGAACCCTGCGACAGGGGCCGGGGCGCCGCCGTCGGCTTCGGGCGACCCTGCTTCCGAAGCGGACGAGCCGCTTCACCCGCTGGCCAACTTGATCGCTCTGCCCGATTCCGCCGGGACGACGCTCGTCGGCGAGTGGAAGGTCCCCGGCTGGCTGTCCGGCTTCACCCTCCGACTGGATGTCGAAGGCGCTCCGGGGGACTATCGGCTCGGCTCCGCCTCCGTCCCGGCTGGCGAGATCCTCCTGTGCACCGGCTGCCGCAAGGGGGAGACGATTCAGCTGGTCGTCCTGACGCAGGGCGCCTGGACCCGTTTTCCAGGCGTCTCGATCGTCGACTCCGTGCAGCCTCGGGTCGAGAATCCCGCGGATGCGGTGCGGTGGCTCGAACTGCTGGACGAGAAGGGAAGCACGAAGTACCGGGAGCGTACGGCTCCCGCTGAATGACGGGCGACAACAGGAGAGCACCTTGGCGCACCGACCGGTGATCGAGCGTTCCCTGGCGGTGGCGTGTGCGGCCTGCCTTGCGGCAGCGCTGGCCGCCTGCTCCAGCGGCGTGTCCGAGTCGAACGGGGCGACGGAAGCCGTCGCCTGCGATCTGCCGGTCGTGGTGGGCCCGCTGCCGTCGGATCTCGGCGAAGCTTCGGGGATCGTGCGCGATCCCCGAAGGGCGGACCTCTACTGGCTGCACAACGACAGTGGAAACGATCCGGTCCTGTTCGCGGTCGATACGGCGGGGACGCTGGTGGGGCGTACGCCGATCGTCGGGGCGACGAGCCGTGACGTGGAAGACGTGGCCCTTGCCCGTTGCGGCGCGGCCTGGTGCCTGTACTACGCGGACATGGGTGACAACGCTGCGGTTCACCCGGACATCGTGGTGCACCGGCTTCCGCTGCCCCCCGTCCCATCCGATGCCGCCGTGCCGACCGATCCTGTCAGCCCGCTGGCCAGCTACACCCTGGTCTACCCCGGCGGAGCCAGGGATGCGGAGTCCCTGTTCGTGGATGCAGTGCGGGGCGAGCTCGGGATCGTCACCAAGGGCCGGAACGACATGGTCGAGCTGTACGTGGCGGATCTCCAGGCGCTGGAGTCGGCGGACGGTCCGGTGGCCCTGCACCGCGTAGGGCGCCTGGACGTGCCCATCCAGCCCGACGTGAGCAGCCACCTCGTCACAGCCGCCGATCTCTCCCCCGACGGGACCCGGCTCGCCGTGCGAAGCTACACCGCCCTGTACCTGTTCGACTGGGCCGGGTCCGCCAGTTTCGACACTCTGGCGGTCCCCGAGCAGGCATCGCTCGTGCCGGCGATCGAGCCGCAGGGCGAGGGCGTCGCGTTCGCGGCGGACGGAGAGCGGCTCTACCTGGCGAGCGAGGGCCGTGACAACCGGCCGCCTCAGCTCAGCCGGATCGACTGTCGTCCGTAGACGGTTCCGGGGGAGACTCGTCGAATATCGGGAGCTGCTCCCCGCCGGCGGGATCGTCCTCGCCGGCCTCCTCGGGAGCGGTCGGTTCACCGGACTCGGATGCATCGGCGGAGGCTGGCGCCTCGGCCGACCCGGCCGCCTCCCCGGTGATTTCCGAATCGACTCTTCCGGCGGCGCTGCGCAGGGCCGGAGTTCCGGCAGAGACCGCACTCGGCGTCCCGGAGCCCGAGCCCGCAGCCGGACGCTTCGGGTCCAGCCATCCCGCGGGGCCCTTCCGGATGTCGTCGAGGATGTCCTTGCCAGGGAGGTCCTTGCGGGGATCGGCCTCTTCGAGCTCGCGCTGGATCTGGTTCAGGCTGCGCCTGAACTCGCGCATCGCCGAGCCCATGGAGCGGGCGATCTCTGGAAACCGCCGCGGCCCGAAGGCCACCAGGACGATCGCGAAGATCACCAACAGCTCCGACATGCCCAGCGACCCGAAACCCATCGTACTCCACCCGGCTCAGTGTGACAGCAGGCGCAAGACCTCTTCGCCGTAGAACAGCCGGATGTATCGTACCTGAATCGGTGTGACTCGGCGAATCGCCCAGACGAGTTCGACATCGTTGGGCTCGGAAGGATCGCTGTGGAGCTTCATCCCGCACTCCGTCGGCAGACGGTTGCCTTTGCGCAGATTGCACCGACTGCACGCGGTGACGACGTTCGTCCACCGGTTGTCTCCGCCTCTCGAAAGCGGCACGATGTGGTCCCGCGTCAGCGACTCGCGGTACCCCAGGTCCCGTCGGTGGCGGCCGCAGTACTGGCACGAATAGCCGTCCCGGGCGAACAGGAACGTGTTCGTGACCTGGCGGCGAAGCCGACGCGGCACGTGGACGTAGCGAACCAGGCGGATCACCACGGGAGCCGGGAATTCGGCGGACTCGGAGCGGAATGGACGCTCCTCGTCCACTTCCAGTGCCTCCGCCTTGCGGTCGATCACGAGGCGGAGGGCCCGGCGGACCGGTATGATCGTAAGCGGCTCGAAAGACGCGTTCAGTGCGAGACAACCCATGGAACTGAGTCGACCTCCTGTTCTGCCGCGTGAGTTTAGGCGAGGCGCGAGCGGGACGTCAAGATCCCGGCTGGCTTCGTGACCGGCCCGTCGCACGCGGACGTGTTCTGCCAGGTCGCCCTTCCGAAGCCCGTCTTCCAGACCTTTGCATATCGCGTTCCACCCGAACTGCGCGGGCGTGCCGTGCCCGGAACGCGGGTGCGGGTGCCTTTCGGCCGACGTCGCGAGATCGGTGTCATCGATTCCGTGCTCGGGATTCCTCCCGACCGGACCGTGAGGGATATCGCCGAGGTGCTGGATGACGAGCCGTTGCTCTCGGCGGACCTGCTGCACCTGTGTCGATGGACATCCGACTACTACGCCGCCCCTCCGGGCCTCGTGTATCGGGCGGCCCTCCCGCCCGGGCTGCTGGGCGAGGCCCGGCCGACGGGTACGGCGGAGCTCGAACGCCAGGTGATCGAGCTCGTCGGAGAAGCGCCGACCCTGCTGGAGCGTGACGCGGCGTTCGGCCGCGCGCACCGTCAGCGACAGGCGTTCGAGACGCTCGAGGCGATCGGCGGTTCGGCCCCCGTAGCCCACCTCGAGGGTCACTACGGGTACGGGCGATCCGTGATCGGCGGCCTGGTGGATCGGGGGCTGGCCCGCATCCGGCTCGAGGCCGTGACCCGGGACCCGTTCGCCGGCTCGGGCGACGACGTGGAGCTCCCGCGTCACTTGAACGCCCGGCAGGAGAGTGTCCTGGGCGCGCTCGTCCGCCTCGCCCGCGAGCCGGACCCGGGGGTGGCCCTTCTGCACGGGGTCACCGGATCCGGGAAGACGGTGGTCTACCTGAGGCTGATCTCCAGCGTCATGGAGCGGGGACGGTCCGCGATCGTCCTCGTGCCCGAGATCGCGCTGACGCCACAGACGGTGCAGCGGTTCCGCGCCGCGTTCGGCGGCCAGGTGACGGTGCTGCACTCGGCGTTGTCGTCCGGGGAGCGACACGACGCCTGGCGGTCGTTGCGGGCCGGCGAGCGTCGCGTGGTGATCGGTACGCGGTCGGCTATCTTCGCACCCGTCCCGGATCCCGGAGTCATCATCCTGGACGAAGAGCACGACGGCTCCTACAAGCAGTCGGACACGCCGCGGTACCACGCCCGCGCGCTGGCCGCCGTGCGGGGCCGCGCGGAGGGGGCCCTGGTCGTCCTCGGCTCGGCCACTCCTTCGCTCGAATCCTGGCAGAACGCGACGGAAGGCCGGTACCGGCTGTTCGAACTGCCGGAGAGAGCCACACCCCACCCGCTGCCGCACGTGGACCTCGTCGACCTGCGGGAAGTGCGCGCGCGGGCCCTGGCGGCCGGCGAGGCCCCGGAGTCCATCGTCAGCCCCCGGCTGCGCGACGCCGTCACGACCCGCCTGGAGCGCGGCGAGCAGAGCATCCTGCTTCTGAACAGGAGAGGCTACTCGACTTTCCTGCAGTGCCCGGCCTGCGGACAGGTGTGGAGCTGCCCCTCCTGCAACGTGTCCCTCACCTACCACAGGGCCCGGGCCCGCCTCATCTGCCACCATTGTGCGCACGAGGAGCCGGTACCGGTTTGCTGTGGCGCGTGCGGAGAGGCCGAGCTGCAGTTCACGGGAATCGGGACGGAGCAGGTCGAGAGGCGGGTCACCGAGCTGTTCCCCTCCGCCCGGGTCCTCCGCATGGACGTCGACACGACCGGTAGCAAGGGCGCGCACGGCCGACTCCTGGAGCAGGTGCGGCGCGGCGACGTGGACATCCTCCTCGGGACCCAGATGATCGCCAAGGGCCTCGACTTCCCGGGCGTCACGCTGGTCGGGGTGATCAACGCCGACACGGGCCTCAACCTGCCAGACTTCCGTGCGGCGGAGCGCACGTTCCAGCTCCTCGCCCAGGTGGCCGGACGGGCCGGCCGCGGCGGCGAGCCGGGAGAGGTGCTCGTCCAGACGGCCAGGCCTCACCACCCGGCCCTTCGCGCCGCCGTCGAGCACGACTATCTCACCTTCGCCTACGCAGAAATCAAGGACCGGGAGGAACCCGGATATCCCCCGCACCGGCGGCTCGTCAACCTGATCGTCTCCGGGCCGTCCGAGGAGCGGGTGGCCGAGGTTGCCCTCGCCACCGCCGAGAAGGCACGCGAGATCGTGGAACGTAACGGCCTGTCGGACATCGACCTGGTCGGCCCCGCTCCCTGTCCGATCGATCGGATCCGCGCGCGCTGGCGCTGGCACTTGCTGCTGAAGAGCGTCCGGGCCGCGGATCTCGGATCGCTGATTCGGCACCTGGCGCGCCATCACGGACAGCCGGCCGGCGGGTTGCGACTCGAGATCGATCGCGACCCGGAAGCGCTCCTCTGAGATGCCGGCCGGGTCACCCCGACGGGCGGTTACTGCATAGTACAGCGTGTTACGCGACACTCATTGAACACACCGATCCCGGCAAACCGTGCACTCCGGGCTATTGACGCAGCGGAAAGCGCACGATCAGCGAGTCGGGCGGGGGTCGCACCGGCAGCGTGTCCGTGGAGGCCGCCCCGGCGAGGCGGCTCGTCAGGTAGACGGCCGTGACCTGTCCGCCTCCCTCGTCGATCCCGGTCAGGATCCGCTTCGGCGCCAGCCGCCGTCCGCCGGCGGTCCGCCGGGCCGGTCCCTGCTCGATGATCGGCACCCGGATCGCCCAGTCCCGGACGATCCAGGCGCCGGAGGGCAGGCGGGCGAACTCCACCGTGCCCCCGAGCTGCCGGGTGTCCACGTCCAGGTCCAGGTTCTCGTACTCGAAGTCCAGCCTGCGGAGCTCGGATGTCGCGGCGTCCAGCCACATCGTTCCCTGGATGTCGATCACCCTGGGACCTTCCACCGGCTCGAAGTCCAGTCTGACCAGGGCGGAGTCGTCGGCCTCCGCCAGCTGGAAGCAGTGCCGCCTCAGGAAGTCACCCGACAGCAACACGTCGGCGTCCGGGCCGTAGTACTGGACCTCGCCGGCGAATTGCTGCACGAATCCGCCCAGCACGAGGTCGCGGGCGGGAATGGAGCGGAAGGGGTGGCGGCCGAAGTACCTCACTTCCTCGTACTCCGGCTCACCGGTGGGCACTCCGTGCGGATCGAGGGTCCGCCGGTAGTGCACCGCGTCGAAGCGGAAGTAGGGCTGCTGGCCCGTCCACACGATCGCAGCCAGCGCCTTCCGGGCCTCCTCCCAGACGCGGTACACGGCGAGTCCATCCTGTTCCAGCACTTCGCAGGGACCGCTCTCCGCGTCGATCGCCAGTTCCGCCAGCGCGATGGGCGCGACCGGCACGGACAGCCGCCGGCTGACCGTCGCCCCCGGCGTCAGCTGCAGGCGGTCGGACGTCACGCTCGCGTAGCCGATCCGATCCGTCCGCAGTCGGTAGGCGCCCGGCGCGGGCGCCCGGAGCAGCCAGGCGCCCGCACCACCCGTGAGGGTGCTGGCTACGGACTGCCCGAGGGAATCCTGCAGGATGACGAAAGCGCCGGCGATCGGCCGCTCGGTCCCTTCCTCCACCAGCGTGCCGCGGACGGTCTGGCCCGGCGAGGACGAGGCGGCCCCCAGCAGGCCGATCAGGACCAGGCCGCCGATCCGTGCACCCGGCGTGCCGATCAGGCCCTCCGGACACCCAGGCCGGGCTCGTCTCCCACATGGATCTCCGCCCCGCGCAGGCCCGGCCCGGCAAACGGGTCGGACGCGATCAGCTCGGCCCCGTCGAGGTCGGCGTAGTCCAGGAGCGACGCGAGGTGCGCGGCGGGGGCAATGCCGAGCGAGGACTCCAGCATGCACCCCATCATCACGCGGAGTCCGAAGGCGCGGGCCGTGTGGATCATCCTCATCGCCTCCCTCGGCCCTCCGCACTTCGACAGCTTGATGTTGATCCCGTCCGCCATGCCCACCAGGCCGGGGATGTCCGAGCTCGTGATACACGACTCGTCCACGATGATCGGGAGGGCGGAGCGCCCGTGCAGGAACCGGTAGCCCTCCCGGTCAGCCGGCGGCAGCGGCTGCTCCACGAACTCCACGCCGTAGTCGGCCAGCATGGCGATTCGCTCGATGGCGTCGCGGGCCGTCCAACCGGCGTTGGCGTCCACCCGCAGCACCGTGCCCGGGGCCGCCGCGTCACAGATCGTGGAAATGACCTCCTCGTCCCGGTCCGTGCCCAGCTTGACCTTCAGGATCGGATAGCCCGCCGCCTCCGCCACTTTGGTCTTCAGGACCTCCGGCTCGTCGAGTCCGATCGTGAACGAGCTGAGCGGCGCCTCTGACGGCTCGAGTCCCCACAGCTTCCACAGCGGCTGCCCGGCGCGCTTACCGACCAGGTCGTGCAGCGCGGCGCTCACGGCGGCCCGGGCCGACCCGTTGTGCCCGATGGCCCCCGCAAGGGCCCGTTCCAGCATCTCCAGTCCTTCCGGCGCGGGCGCGGCGTCGATCACGGGAGTCATCCGTTCGAGGGCCGCCACCACGGTGCCGGACGTCTCCCCGTAGTACGGCGAGGGGTCCGCCTCGCCCCACCCCTCCTGCCCATCCGCCTCCACGCGGACCCATACGCGCTCGACGCTCTCCTGCACCGAGCGGCTGATCTTGAACGGGTGCTTCGCCCTTATCGTGAACGTCTCCCAGGTGAGTTTCATGCTACCTCGCGAGTGGTGGCCAGGGCCGTCAGGTGCGCGGTGACGCACCGTCCGAGCTCCTGTGGATCGTAGCCGCCCTCCAGCAGCGACACGACGCGACCGGCGGCCGACGGTCGCGTGCGCTCGACGACCTCCCGGGTGAGCAGCGCGAAATGCTCGGGCGCCAGAGTGAAGCCGCCGATCGGATCGTCGCGCGCCGCGTCGAAGCCCGCCGAGATGAAGACCATTTCCGGCGCGAATGCGGCGGCCTCATCCAGCGCCTCCAGGAAAGCGTCCACGTAGCGCTCCGGCTCGAGTCCGGCGCTCATCGGCACGTTCAGGGTCGTGCCCTCGCCGGCGCCCCTCCCGCGCTCGCTCGCTGCCCCGGTGCCCGGATACAGGGGATGCTGGTGCATCGACAGATAGAAGACGTCAGGGTCGTCGTAGAAGAGGTCCTGCGTTCCGTTCCCGTGGTGCACGTCCCAGTCCACGATCAGGACACGCCCGGCCACTCCCTCGGCCAGGGCGCCGCGGGCCGCCACGGCCACGTTGTTCAGGAGGCAGAAGCCCATCGCACGATCGGCCGTGGCGTGGTGTCCCGGCGGCCGGACGGCACAGAAGGCGGCCGTCCCCTCTCCGCGGCCCACCCAGCGGACCGCGCTCAGCGCCGCCCCGCTGGCGCCGCGGGCCGCCTCCCAGGACCGCCCGGAGACGACCGTGTCCGGGTCGAGACGGAAGACCCGGTTCTCCGCCGCGGCTCTCTCGCACGCTTCACGCACGGTCATCACGTGCTCCGCCGTGTGGACGCGCCGGATATCGGCTTCCGAGGCGAGCTCGGCGTGCAACGGTGCGACGCGGTCATTCAGCTCGGGGAGCGCCTTCGCCAGCGCGCCCATCACGGCCCGCAGGCGACCCTGGTGCTCGGGGTGCTCCCAGCCGGTGTCGTGCGCGCTGCACGCCTCGTGGGCGAAGAGGGCTACTCGATCCATGATCCGGTTGATCGTCTCGGGGACATTCACGTAGCTTCCAGCCATGACAATGTACAGCGTGAGGGTTCAGGGTCTACCGACGGGGAGCCGATTGGCGCGACTCGCGCTCATTGCCTGCCTCGCGGCCTTCACCGGTGGCTGTGAGGTCGAGTGGGGCGGCGCCACCGTCGAGCTGGAGGACCCTTCGCCGCCGCCGGAAGAGTCGGCCGCGGCCGAGACGGCGGGCGAACAGGCGGAGCTTCCGCTGCCCGAGGGTCCTCTGCTGTGGGTCGTTCGTTCCACGGACCCGGGCGGCGACGTGGTCGCGCTTCCCGTGGCCCGCCTCGAGGACGGCCTGCCGGTGGACATCGCCTGGCCCGAGGCGCCGACCACGAACTTCCGGGAGCGCTTCCAGGCGGCCTTCGAGGCCGAAGGCACGGAGCTCGTGCTCGGCTCCGGCGGCTCCCGCATCGGATCCCTGGTGCTGGGCGGGCCGACGCCGGCGATGGATGCCGGTTGTCCGTCCGCTGCCGCGGCGCGCGCCCTCGTGCTTCCGGGAACCCGTGTGCCGCCCGTGTCCTTCGCCCTCGGACCGAATCTCACGATTCCCACCGTCGGGTCCGCGGACGGCGCGGCCGTGGACAACCGGATGCGCACCTTCGGACCGATCCTCGCCGAGCAGCTTCTCCGGCAGGGCGGGGAAGACAGGCCTTTCCTGGCGCAACGGGCGGACCTGGTCGCATTCACGTGGCCCGGTGACGAGAGGCCGGCGATGGCGGCGACCTACCTGATCAATGATACGCTGGCCGGCCCGGGTCCGAGCGGCGCGGCCGTGTCCCTCTTCTTCCTCGCGCGGTTCGGTCCGCGTGGCTACGAGGCGGACTGGTCCGAGATGCGGACCTATTCCGGCGAGGCGGGGTCGCGGGAGATCTTCACGTGGTTGAACTCGGCCCCCCTCCCCGGCGGCCGGCTGGACTTCGTGGTGCGGTGGGACGGAGCGGTTCGCCGGCTGGCGGCCAGCGTCGACAGTGACGACCCGAATCGCGGTATCGCGTGGACCGAGAGCGCTCGCTGTCCTTCACTGGAGCTGCTGGGGATTCCGACGGCCGCGGGAGCCCCGGACGGGGCGGAGGCGCCGGCCGGCTGAGGCGCGTCGCTCAGGCGGCGGCGAACGTGCCGAGCGCCTTGCCGAACTCGCTGTTTCGAATGTCCTGCAGCGCCCGGTCCCGCAACTGGCGGACCCTCTCCCGTGTCACTCCGAGCAACTGGCCGATCTGCTCGAGGGTGTGCTCCGACTCGCCCTGCAACCCGTAGTAGAGACGGAGCACCCGCGCGTCCCGCGGCCGGATGGACTGCAGCGCCAGAGCCACGTGCTCTTTCAGGAGAGTGGCGTCCACCGATTCCTCGACATCGGACTCGTCCACCAGGAAACGGTCGATCAGCTGGCTGTCTTCGCCGTCGCCCACCGGCGCGTCCAGCCTGACCTCCGCCACGTTGAGCGCGAGAAGCATCTGCACGGTCTTTTCCTCGAGCTCGGCGGGGCCCGCTATCTCGGCCGGCGTCGGGTCGCGACCCAGCGTCTGCTTCAGGCCCTCGCTGACGCGCAGCACCCGGGCCAGCTCCGTCGCCCGGTTCAACGGCAGGCGGACCGACCGGCTCTGGCGTGCCAGCGCTGCGAGGATCGCCTGACGGATCCACCACACGGCGTAGCTGATGAACTTCACGCCCTGGTCCGGGTCGAACTTCGTGGCCGCGGTGACCAGCCCGACGTTGCCTTCCTGGACCAGGTCGCCGAACGGGAGACCCCGGTTCTGGTAGCGTTTCGCCACCGAGACGACGAACCGGAGGTTGGCTCGAACGAGCTGTGTCAAAGCTTCGCGGTCGCCGGCCCGCGCGCGGCGCGCGATCTCGTCCTCCTGCTCCGCCGTCAGCAGCGGATAGCGGCTGAGATCCTCCAGGTACAGGTCGACCATGCTCGCCGCTTCGGGAGACACGACCTTCCCGTGGTATCGTCCGTTGCGCGACATGATCTTCCCTGGAGCGGGTGGAGCCACGGTCATTTGGGAGATGGAAGCTAAGAACGCTTTTCGAGAGCGTCAAACCGACAGCCGCGTGGCGGGGGCTTCGGGGGCGCCGCGCGAACGAGGCCGGGGGCCGACTTCCGCTTGTTTCGACGCCCATGCGGCCGTAGATAGGGTGAGGCGCCGGCCGGCCGCCGCAGGCGGGACGGCGCGCGTTCATTTCGTGAGAGGTCCATGGGACGTTTCCGCTGGAAGTGTGCCGCCCTGAGCGACGTGGGCCGCGTCAGGCGCAGCAACGAGGACTCGGTCTACTGTTCCGAGGAAACGGGCGTGTTCGTGGTGGCCGACGGAATGGGAGGCCACGCCGCGGGCGAGGTAGCGAGCGCCATCGCGTCCGAGTGGATCGCCGAGCGGCTGTGCGCCGTGTGCGCCGTGATGACCCTGGAAGAGGCGGAGGACCGTTTTCGTACCGCTTTCGTCGAGGCCGGACGGGAGATCCTCCGCCAGGCGGCCAGCAATACCGCCCAGCTCGGGATGGGGACGACGGCGACCGTGCTGCTGCTCCGGGAAGACGGGCGGTACATCATCGGCCACATCGGAGACAGCCGCGCGTACCTCGTCCGGGACGGCGCGATACGGCAGGTCACCCGCGACCACTCCTGGGTTCAGGAGCAGGTGGACCGTGGCATGATCACGCCGGAGCAAGCCCGAAACCACCCTCAGTCCAACATCATCACCCGCGCCCTGGGCACGGAGCCCTACCCCACGCCCGACCTCTACAACGGCGAGATGCGTTTCGGTGACGCCTTCCTCCTCGCGTCCGACGGGCTGACGGACATGGTCGACGAGGATCTAATGCTCGAGGTGATCGAGCAGGAAGAGGACCTGGAGCGCTGCGCCTCGCGGCTCGTCCGGGAGGCCAACCTGGCCGGCGGGATCGACAACATCTCGGTCCTCCTGGCCCGCATCGGTGAGGACGGCGCCTGGACGGCCGACGATCGATGAATCAGCCTGAGTAGATCGGGCGCCCCGTCTCCAGTCGCTCCTCCACCTCGTCCTCGCTGGCGGCCAGCAGCCGCAGCAACGGGTCCGGGTCCCACCTGCCGGTGGGCTCGAGCGAGAACACGCGCAGCACGCGGGTGGTGTGATGCAGGGAGCGTCCGAGGCGCGGCAGATCGATCAGTCCCTCCTCTCCCTCGGACGTGAGCCGGATCACCTCGCCCCGGCGCCGCACGAGGAGCAGCTTGAGCTCCAGCATCCGGGGATTGGCGGGATAGTCGAGGAACACGCTCCCGGGCTCCAGTCCGCGGTCCTCGGCCAGCCGGTCTTCCACCCGTCGGACCAGGTCCCTGCGGATCGGCAGCCACTCGGCCGTTCCCTGCGGCAACTCGTCTCCCAGCAGCTCGACCGTGCGCTTCGGCAGGCGGCGATCCGCCAGCGCCGAGAGAAGCGTCCTGAGGAGGGGACGCGCCTCCTCACTCTCCATCCGCGCGCCGAGCAGGTTCAGCAGCTCTTCGTCAGTGGGGCCCGCGAGGTCCTCCCGCCGCAGCAGGCCTCCTTCCAGGGCCCCCTCGACGAGCCGCCGGAAGGCGACGGTGGCCGAGCGCACGGCGTGGTGCCAGTACACGTTCCTGAACATCTGGTACTTCGCGAACATCAGGGACTCCAGGGCGGAGATCCCCTTTTCCGTCACCGCGATCTCAAGGGGATCCTCTTCCGATTCCCGTGCGAGGGTCAGGGAGTCGAGCAGCCTGTCCACGTCCACCGCGCCGTACGGGACGCCGCAGAACAGGCTGTCCCGGCGCAGGTAGTCGATCTTGTCCAGGTCCAGGGAGCCGGACACGAGTCCCTGCAGCGGGTGCCCGGAGCGTCCCCGGATCAGGTCGCCGATGCGTTGCGCTGCGCCGGTCCCCCGGTCCGCGAGCGCCGCGCGTATGCCTGACGACTCGAGGAACCGGTCCGCCACCTCCTCGTGGTGGCCCGGGATGGCATCCGGCTCCAGCTCCTCCATCGCGTGCGAGAACGCGTAGTGACCGACGTCGTGCAGCAGAGCCGCCAGCTCGATCTCGGGAATCGTCCGTCGGGCGAGGTCGTCCAGCTTCTCCAGCTCGCCCTTTCGATCCAGCGCCCGGATGGCGCGACCGGTCAGATGATAGACGCCGACCGCGTGCAGGAACCGGTTGTGGACCGCTCCGGGATACACGAGGTGGGCGAAGCCCAGCTGCTTGACGCGGCGCAGGCGCTGGAACTCGGGTGTGTCGACGACCGCGGCGGCGGAGGCGTCCAGGTGCACGTTCTGCCACAGAGGGTCCCGCACGGTCGTGCTCGTGGAGTGCTGCACCGGCCTCCTCCCAGGGCGTGTCGTCCCGGAAAGCCGGGAGCGAGCCGTAAGATGAGCGGAGCCTCCGGCCGCCCGCAAACGGCGGCCGGAGGCCCGGTTGGCGTCGCCCGGACCGTCAGACCCCTGCGGGCTCCCGCTCGCGGCGTTCCTTCACAGCCTCGGCTTCCCGACCGCGGTGCGCCGCGTCCACGACACTGATCGCGGCCAGGTTCGTGATGTCTTCCACGCTCGCCCCGCGCTGCAGGAGATGCACCGGCTTGGCCATCCCGAGCAGCACCGGTCCGATCGCGGTCGCCCCACCCAGCCGGCTGAGCAGCTTGTAGGAGGCGTTCGCCGCCGTGAGGTTCGGGAACACGAGCACGTTGGCCGGCTGCTTGAGGTCGGAGAACGGGTACCGGCTCTTCAGGATGCTCTCCACCACCGCCGTGTCCGCCTGCATCTCGCCGTCGATCGTGATGTCGGGCCGCAGGTCCTTCACGATCTCGACGGCTCGCTTCACCTTGTCCGACTCGGGGTGCCGCGCCGAACCGAAGTTCGAGAACGAGATCATCGCGACCCGCGGGCTGACCGACAGCCGCCTCACGAAGTCGGCGGTGAGGATGGCCGTCTCCGCCATGTCCTCCGCCGTAGGCTCGATGCTCACCGTCGTGTCGGCGAAGAAGTACAGCTGGTCCTGGAACACGAGCATGAACAGGCCCGCCACGCTCTTAACGCCGGTCTGCATTCCGATCGTATGAAGGGCCGGCCGAAGCGCGCTCGGGTAGCTCAGGTTGGCCCCGGCGATCAACGTGTCCGCGTCGCCCATGTCGACCATCATCGCCCCGAAGTACAGCGGATCCTGCATCTTCCGCAGAGCGCTGTCGTGCGTGACTCCCTTGCGCTTGCGGCGCTCGAACAGGCGCTGGGCATACTCCTCCAGCCGACCGAAGCGCCGCGGATCCAGCAGCTCCACGCCCGTCAGATCCACTTCCTCGCGTTCCGCGATCGCCCTGATCGTCTCCGGATCGCCGAGCAGGATCGGCGTCCCCAGCTTCTCGTCCACGATCGCGTGCGAGGCGCGGACGATCGCCTCTACCTCTCCCTCCGGGAGAACGATGCGTTTCGGAGTCTGCTGCGCCCTGTCCATGATCGAGCGCATCAGCTCGCGCGCCGGCCCCAGCCGGGCCTCCAGCTGGTGGCGGTATTCCTCGATGTCGATCTGGCGTCGCGCCACACCTGTCCGCATCGCCGCCTCGGCCACCGCGCTCGCCTCCGAGATCAGGACCCGGTGGTCGAACGGGGTCGGGATCAGGTACTCGCGACCGAAGTGCAGGCGCTTGCCCTCGTACGCCGCCGCAACCGACTCCGGCACGTCTTCCTTCGCCAGCGATGCGAGGGCGTACGTGGCCGCCAGGAACATCTCGTCGTTGATGCTCGTGGCGTGCACATCCAGCGCTCCCCGGAAGATGAACGGGAAGCCGAGCACGTTGTTGACCTGGTTGGGATAATCGGACCGGCCGGTGGCCATGATCACGTCGTCACGCACCGCCAGAGCGTCCTCCGGCAGGATCTCCGGATCGGGGTTCGCCATCGCGAACACGATCGGGTCGTCCGCCATCGACGCGATCATCTCGGGCTTGAACATGCCCCCGACGCTGAGACCCACCAGCACGTCGGCCCCGACGGCCGCCTCGGCCAGGGTCTCGAGGTCCGTGTCCTGCGCATACATGGCCTTCGTAGGGGTAAGATTGTCCCGCTTCGTGCTGATGATTCCCTTCGAATCCGCGAACCACAGGTTCTTCGGATTCGCGCCGAGCCGCACGTAGTGGTTCGCCGTCGCGATCGCGGAGGCGCCCGCACCCGAGAACACGACCTTCACGTTCTCGATCTTCTTGCCCACCAGCTCGAGCGCATTGATCAGCGCGGCGCCGGAAATGATGGCCGTTCCGTGCTGGTCGTCGTGGAACACCGGGATGTCGAGGCGCTCCTTCAGGGTCTGCTCGATCTCGAAGCACTCGGGCGCCTTGATGTCCTCCAGATTGATGCCGCCCACTGTCGGGGCCAGCATCTCGCAGAACCGGATCACGTCGGCGGGATCGGGTGCGTCGATCTCGATGTCGAACACGTCGATGTCCGCGAAGCGCTTGAACAGCACCCCCTTGCCTTCCATGACGGGCTTGGACGCCGCCGGGCCGATGTTCCCGAGCCCCAGGACGGCCGTCCCGTTGGACACCACGGCGACGAGGTTTCCGCGCGCCGTGTATCGATAGACGGCCTCCACGTCCTGTTCGATCTCGCGACACGGCTCGGCCACGCCGGGCGTGTACGCGAGCGACAGGTCTCTCTGCGTGGCGCACGGCTTGGTGGGGATGACCTGGATCTTTCCCGGTCTTCCCTCGGAGTGATAGCTGAGCGCCACTTCCTTCCGGATCTTGGCCACGGGTTCCCGCTCCAGTTCGATGTCCTGATCTCCGCCGGCGGCCCGTTCCACGAGTCGTCTCGGGCGCTCACCGGTCCTGCGAGGGACCTCACAACATACAGCAAATACCCTGCCTTCGTGCGAACCGGTCTCGAGGTCCGTGCCGCAGTGCCGATCTGACCGTCCAGACGCGGTTGACACTCCCCTCGAAGCCCCGGAAGTTGACGATGCACCCGTTCCGGAGGAAGGCGTGGACATCGTTCCAGGACGCATGATTTACCTCGGTTACGGCAGGTACTGGCGGTCGGACGAGATCGTCGGCCTCCTCCCGATCGAGGAAGGGCGGGGACCGGGCCGCCGAACCGAGGTATACGTGGCGACTCGGGAAGATCCCGTCGTCGCCTCCCGGTCGGAGCAGACGATCCTCAACGCGATGGCCGGAGTGGACGAAATGTCCCGTTCGGCGGAGGCCGTGGCGGCTGTGGAGGCCCTCGTCGAGGAGCTGGGCGACCTGCCTGCCGTGCTTCGCCGCATGCTGAAGCGGGAAGGCGGTTTCGACGTCGATGCCTGGGTCCGACGCCTCGGAGCCCTCGGGCGCGAAGGCGCGGCCGAGCCCGGGCCCCAGGAGGACCTGTTCCCGGAAGGCTGACTCCCCTTCGGCGGGCCCCTGCGCCGCGCTGGCGCTCGCGGACAACGGCGAGAGGAGGAAACCCCTGCCACGCTCGCCGGTACTCCCTTCCGTGGCAGACGAACAACCGCTTTTCCGATACGGGCCGACCGCCGCGCCGCGGTTCATCCGGTCCGCCCGGCCCACGCCGTTTCTACTGGCGCTCGTCGGCGCGTGTCAGCTGGGTGTTGCCTCGGTCGCGCGCGCCCAGGACGCGACGCCCGCCTGCCGTCGCTATTCCGATGCGGGAACCGATGGCTGGGGTGCGCCGCGCGCTCTGCGCATCGTGCGCGAGGCCGTCATCGAGCGCCGGGAGGCTTACTCCGACAGCACGCTCGACGCGTTCGACGCCTATGCGGAGGGACACGTCGACTTCCTGGCGGACTTCGGGGACTTCGGCGGCGAGCAGACGGTCCGGACGGATCGGATCGCGCTGCAGCTCGAGTGGTCGAGGGATGGAGGCTCGCTGCAGACGCTGATCGGTCGCCGCAACGTCACGTGGGCACCCACCCGGATTCACTACCACATCGATCACCTGAGCCTCGTGATGGAGAACTTCGGCCCGGCGATCGAGGTCGGGGAGGGCGACGAGGTGAAGGATGTGCTTCACCCGATCGCGGAGGGCGCTGAGGACTTCTACGAGTACCGGCTCGTGGATTCCATGGCGGTGATGGTCGGTCCTCATACATCCCAGGTCTATCGGATCGAGGTCCGGCCGGCCTGCCAGGATGATCCCGGCGTCGTCGGCACCCTCGACCTCGACTACGAGTCCATGGCCATCGCCCGCATGGCGGCCTCGTTCACTCCCGCCGCCTACGTCGACCCGACGGTCAGCAGCGTGAGCCTCGAGCTCGAGAACGGCTGGGTGTCGCGTCGCTGGTGGCTCCCGGTGCGCCAGCGGGTGGAGATCCGCCGGCAGATCCGCTGGATGGACCTCCCGTTCTCCACCACCATCCGGTCCAACTTCGAGATCCTGAGCTACGATCTCGATCCCGAGCTTCACTACCGGCTCCGGGGGGATCACCGCGTCGCGGCCCTGCCGCAGAAGGAACTGGAGCGCTACGCGGGATGGCAGCGGGAGGAGATGAGGATCACCGGAGAGTACGCGCCGGAGGACTCAGCACGGTTCGAGAAGGTGCGACGCCAGGCGATCTCGATCGCCGCGGGACGGTACCTGGGTGGGAGTGCCCGGCTCCGTTTCTTCCTCCCGGACCTCTCCTCGGGCGTGCGCTATCGGCGTGCGGAAGGCTTCCTGCTGGGCGGCGGAGCCGCGTGGCGCGCCGCCGGGCGGACGAGTCTGTACGGGTGGGCCGGCTACGCGTTCGCGCGGGAGAAGCCCGAGGCGGCGTTCGAGCTTCGGCAGGGAGTGGGACAGCTGACCCTGCGGCTGGGCGGATACGCCGAGAGACACACCGACATCGGACCGTTCCCGGCCGCCGCCGGGATCATCTCCACCTTCGGCGCCGCGCTCGAGGGCGACGATTACGTCGATCCCTACTTCCGGGACGGCGCCGCTCTATCCGTCTCCAGCCCGCTCGGATCGTGGACGGGCACCGTTACGGCCGTGTGGGAACGGCAGCGATCGGCCGAGCTCGTGGCCGGCACGATCGGATCCGCCGAGCCCCGACCCGTCCGTCCGATCTCGGACGGGACGGACCCGCACCTCGACCTGAGCCTCAACCGTCATTTCGGCTCCGCCCTCGCCGCGGTGTGGAGCGTCGCGTTCCGTTCGCAGCTCGCGTCGGGCGGTGACTTCGGATATACGCGCTGGACCGCTTCCGTGCAGGCCACGCCCCCGGATCCGGACGCGGTCTGGCAGTGGGAAGCCTCGGGAGCCGTCGCCCTCGCGACAGGCACGCTGCCCGAGCAGCGCCTGATCCTGCTTGGCGGGAGAGGAACGGTGCCGGGCTACGGGTTCCGGCCCTGGGGGGGTGACCAGGCGTTCTTCGCCCTGGCCGCCGTGTCGCGCAACGTGGCCGCGCCGTGGCTTCGCGCCAGGGTGCTCGGCGCCCTGGGGTGGAGCGAGATCACCACGGTCTCCCGCGAGGCGGCCGACCATTTCGGCGTCGAGAATTCCGCAGGTGTGCGGCCCTCCGTCGGCGCCGGCGTCGCCCTGCTGTGGGACGTCATACGGGTGGACGCGGTCCGGGGCCTGGACGACGGGGAATGGGAGTGGATCGTCTCCGTCAACCCGGCCTGGAGGATGCCACTCTAGACAGAGGCGCCTCTCCGGGTCGTCGCTCGGGACGGCTACTGGGCCCGGCGACTCTTCCGGATCGAGCCGGCCTCCTCGGCGCGAGCGACCAGGCGGTCCACGGGCACCGAGGAGATCGTCTCTCCGATCAGGTCGAGGGGCAGGTCGTCCAGCTTGCGGAACCGCACGCACGACTTGCCCGCGTCGAACCGCTTGCCCGTCGCCCGGTACGCCCTCTCGAACTCGTCCCTCGCCTCGTCCGAGATGTAGATTCCCGTCAGGTAGACGGCCATGTGGTTCTTCTGCGAGGCCAGCGCCGCGAACATCAGCGGCTGCCCGTTGTACGTGTCCGGGTAGTCGGCCAGGGGCACCTGGTAGCTGATCATCCCCCAGTGCATCGCCTCTTCGTATCCGTCCGGAAGGTTGTCGAGGATTACCTGTCGCACGGCCTCGATCGCCGTCCGCCGGTCATCCGGGAGTTCGGCCAGGTATCCTTCGACGGTCGTCGCTTCCGATCGCATCGATTCACTCCTGGAGGCTGGGCCTGACCTGTCTCAACTCGGCCACAGCCACCCGAAGACACCGGCCGTCAACAGCGCGTAGACCAGCCCGTCGAACGTGTTCTTCAGGGTGGTGCTCCACGCCCGCTTGTACCAGATCGACGCCTGCCAGCCCGCCACCGTGTAGCAGAAGAAGGCCGTGGCGCCCGTGAACCGGAAGACGTCCAGGTACTCGGGACTCGGGCCGACGGCCCGGCTCGCGATGTAGGCGGCGAACACGCCGACGATGAGCGAGTAGACGAACCACTGAAGCAGCTGCCCTCCCATCTTGGGAGTGCCGTTCGGCAGAACCGTCATGAAGGCCATCGGGCCTTTTTCCATCTTCGCCACGAACTCCGGCTCGCCCATCTGCTTCATGCTGTCGCACTTCGGGAAGATGTACTCCCCGGGCGACAGGTTGAACGGCCGAAGGGCGTCCATCAGACCCGCTTCGTTCGGGACTCCCGAGAAGTCGCTGTTGTGGTAGCCGAGGACCATGTGGATGAGCGAGCTCGCGACGAACACCAGCACTCCCGCGACGAGGATCGGGAGCCAGAGCGACAGAATCGGGACCATGGGATGCCTCCGGAGTTGGGTTCGCTTGCAGCCGACCCGTACATCGTAACCACAAACGACGACATGGGAAGGCCGATCTCCGATTCGGAGTTGACGCAACCGGTGGGTTCGCGTTCCCTTCGAGGAGTACCGCCGGCTCGTGGGCCGGCTCGATACCGCACCCATGCGAGGACTCCGAGGTGCTCATCGTCTTCATCGCGTCGCAATCGGCTCCGGTGCTGGAGCTTCCGTCGTTCGTGGACATGGTCAACGGATTGCTCTCCCTGGTGCCGTCGGCATTCACTCTCTTTCTGGTCATCACCCTGGCGGTCGTCCTCCGCAGGTGGCTCGAGCGGACTTCGGATCCCTCTTCCCGTCACAAGACGCGCAATCAGCTCATCCTCCTCGGCGTCACGGCTTTCGGCCTCCTGCTGGTCGTCCTCGTCCTCCCGATCGGAGACGCACTGCGGGCGCAGATCCTCAGCCTGATCGGCATCGTGCTGAGCGCGGGGATCGCCCTCTCGTCCACCACGTTCCTCGGGAACATGATGGCGGGAATCATGCTGAGGGCCGTGCGGAATTTCCGCATGGGAGACTTCATCGCAGTCGGAGAGCACTTCGGGAGGGTTTCGGACCGGGGTCTGTTCCACACGGAGATCCAGACAGAGGAGCGGAACCTCACCACGCTCCCCAACCTGTTCCTCGTGACCAACCCCGTGACCACGATGCGCGCTTCGGGGACGATCGTAGCGGCGACCGTGTCCCTCGGTTATGACATCCCCCGGGCGCGGATCGAGAAGCTCCTCCTGCAGGCGGCCATGAAGGCGGAGCTTGAAGACGCGTTCGTGACGACCGTCGACCTCGGGGACTTCTCCGTCACCTACCGGATCGCCGGGCTTCTGACCGAGGTGAAGTCTCTGATCACCGCCCGATCCCGCCTGCGGGGCGAGATGCTGGACGCCCTGCACGGCGGAGGAGTGGAGATCGTCAGTCCCACCTTCATGAACACGCGTCCGCAGGAGCCTGATCGGAAGTTCATTCCGGACCCCGTGCCGAAACTGCGGAAGCGGCCCGTCGGGGAAGCGCCCGCTCCCGAGGACATCTTGTTCGACAAGGCCGAGGAAGCCGAGGAGGCCGAGGGCCTGAGGGAGAAGATGAACCGCGTCTCGGAGGAGATGGAGACGCTCAAGGCGGAGCTCAAGGAAGCGCCCGAGGACATCCAGCGCGAGCTGGAGGCCCGCCTCCTCCGGCTGGAGAAGGAGCGCGACCGGCTCGCGGCCAAAGTCGAGGAGATCAAGAACGGGGAGAAGGGCGAGCGCTGACCCGGTCGTTCAGCCGCCCGATCGCCGGACGCGGAAGCCCCGGCGGGTGAGCTCCTCTACCAGGGTATCGCGGTGCTCGCCCTGGATCTCGATCGCCCCGTCGCGCACCGTCCCGCCCGAGCCGCATTTCCTCTTGAGCTGACGGGCGAGGTCGTCCAGCTCGGCCGGTCGGAGCGGCAGGCCGGTGATCACGGTCACTCCCTTGCCCTTGCGGCCCTTCGTCTGGCGACCGACCCGGACGTTGCCGTCGCCGGCCGGAGCGACTGCGGCCTTCTCCCGGCACCGGCATTCCACCACCGGCCGGCGGCAGTCCGGACACGTCCGGCCCGCATCGGTCGAGTACACGAGACCGCGGTTGCGTCTGATCGAGCTCACCTACCCGCCCTTGCTCTCGTACCAGCTGCGGCCGGTCCCGATGTCCACCTTGAGCGGCACGTCGAGCTCGATTGCCCCCTCCATCTCCTCGCGCACGGCCGCGCGAGCCAGATCCACGGCGGTCTCGGGAACCTCGAGCAGGAGCTCGTCGTGCACCTGCAGGAGCATGCGCGCGCCTGTCCCGCTCGAGACGAGGCGCTCGTGCAGTCGGATCATCGCGATCTTGATCAGGTCCGCCGCCGTTCCCTGGATCGGCGAATTCGTGGCCAGCCGCTCTCCGAAACCCCGCACGCCGGGATTGCGGGAGCGGATCTCGGGGATGTAGCGGCGCCGTCCGCTCAGAGTCTCGACGTACCCCTTCTCCCGGGCCTGGTCCTTCATCTCATCCAGGTAGCGTCGCACCCCCGCGAAGCGCTCGAAGTAACTCGCGATGAAATGGTCCGCCTGCGTGCGGCTGATCCCCAGCTGTCCTGCCAGCGCCACCGGTCCCTGTCCGTAGATCGTCGCGAAGTTGATCGTCTTCGCCTGGTCGCGCATCCCACCGTTCACGGCGTCCGGCTGCACGCCGAAGATGCGGGCCGCCGTCTCGCGGTGAATGTCACGGTCGGCCCGGAAGGCCTCGACGAACGCCGGGTCCTCCGACAGGTGGGCCAGGACGCGGAGCTCGATCTGCGAGTAGTCGGCGGACAGGAACAGGTAGCCGTCCGCCGGCACGAAACCCTTCCGGATCTCCCGGCCGAGCACGGTTCGAACTGGGATGTTCTGCAGGTTCGGATCGGACGACGACAGCCGACCGGTCGCCGCCACCGTCTGGTTGAAGGTGGTGTGTATGCGCCCCGTGGCGGGATTCACCAGGGCCGGGAGCTTGGACACGTACGTCCCATCGAGCTTGTCGAGCTCGCGATACTCGAGGATGAGGCGCGGGATCTGGTGGCCTTCGGCGGCCAGCTCGCTCAGCACGCTCTCATCGGTGGAGGGACCCGTCTTCGTCTTCCGGATCACGGGCAGTTCCAGTCGGTCGAACAGCAGCTCCCGCATCTGCGGGACCGAACGGAGGTTCACCTCGCCGCCCGCCAGCTTGTAGATCTCCTCTTCCACCTGCGCGATTTCGCGCGTGAAGCGCTCCCGCAACGCGTCGAAGAACTCGAGGTCGATGCGGACGCCGGTTCTCTCCATGTCCGCGAGCACCGGCACGAGAGGCATCTCGATGTCCTCGAGGAGATCGAGCATCGAGTGCGCTTCGAGCTCCTCCTTCAACCGCCCGTAAAGGCGCAGGGTGTAGTCCGCGTCCTCGCCCGAGTACGCGGTCGCGACGTCCAGCGGCACCTCGGCGAACGGGATCTCGCTCCGCCCCGACCCGGCCACCTCGGAGTACGACGTCAGCTTCACCTGGAAGCGGTCCAGTGCCAGCAGGTCCAGGCCGTGCTGGCGCTTCCCCGGATCGAGCACGTATGACGCGAGCGAGGTGTCGAAGTACACGCCGTCGAGGGGCGCGCCCGCCCGCTCGAGGATCAGCATGTCGTACTTGATGTTGTGGCCGACCTTTCTCACCCCGGCATCGGCGAGCAGTTCCCGGAGCGGAGCGAGAACCGGCGATGTGATCGGCGGGAGGTTGGGGACATGCTCCACCGAGTCCAGCATGAGGACCGGGTTGCCCTCGGCGTCCGTGGCCACCGAGGCGGGACGGTGTGCGAACGCCAGGTAGTACGCCCTTCCTTCCCCGGCGGACAGCGAGACGCCGACCAGGCCGGCTCGCATCGGGTCGGTGCCTGTCGTTTCCGTATCGACCGCGATCGTGCCGGCGGCTCGCATCGTCCGCACCACGGCCGGGATCCGTTTCGAGTCGGTCACGAGCTCGTAGGCCGGACCCTCCGCCGACTCCTCGACGGGCGGCGTGCCGTCCGCCTGCGTGGACACCGTCACGTCTGCGGGCGGAGGCGTCGTCTCCGGGGCCCAGTCGCGGGCCAGGGTATGGAACTCCAGCTCGAGGAAGATCTGCCTCAGGCGCTCGCGGTCGGGCTCGCTGCGCGACAGCGCATCGAGGTCCAGTTCGACCGGCGCGTCCAGTCGGATCGTCACCAGGTCCTTCGACAGCCTGGCCTCGTCCGGGTGCTCGAGCAGGGCGTTCCTGACCCGCTTGCCTTCGATCTCGCCCGCGTGCGCCAGGATCTGTTCGAGGCCGCCGTACGTCTCGATCAGGCCGGGGGCCGTCTTCTTCCCGATGCCCTTCACCCCGGGCACGTTGTCCGACGAGTCCCCGATCAGCGCCAGGTAGTCGGTCACGTGCTCGGGCGCGACTCCCAGGCGCTCAGACGCGTTCTCCGGCGTCACGCGTTCCTCGTCCACCCCCGCCGGCCCGCCGCGGCCCGGGTTGAGGAGATGCGTCATCTCATCGATGAGTTGATAGAAATCCTTGTCCCCCGACACGATCACGGTCCGGACGCCCTGCGCCGCCGCCTGTCGGGCCAGCGTCCCGATCACGTCGTCGGCTTCCCACCCGTCGATTTCGATCACCGGGACGCGGAAGGCTTCCACGATGTCGCGCACCCGGGGCAGCGAGGCGGCCATCTCGTCCGGCATCTTCTCCCGGGTCGCCTTGTAGTCGGGAAACACTTCGGTGCGGTAGCTGTCCCCGGCATCGAGCACGAGGCCCACGTAGTCGGGGTGGTGGTCTTCCATCAGCCGGATGAGAAAACGGGCCAGGCCGAACGGAGCGGACGTGTTCTCCCCGCTCGACGTGGTGAGCGGCCGGCTGATCATGGCGAAGAACGCCCTGTAGATGAGCGCGTGTCCGTCCAGCAGGTACAGGGTCGGCTCGTGCGGCTGTTCGGTCACTTCGGCGGCTCGGACGGGTCGTGAGGATCTTCGATGCGCCGGCGCCCCGAGCCGGATCGGCCGGGGCGCCGCGAGCAGCTTCTAGGGAAGGGGAGCGAGTCTACAGCCGCGTGACGTTGGCGGCGCGTGGCCCCTTGTCGCCGTCGGTGAGCTCGAACTCCACCTCCTGGCCCTCGGCCAGGGTCTTGTAGCCCTCGATGTTGATGGCGCTGTAGTGCACGAAGACGTCCTTCCCGTCCTCGAGCTCAATGAAGCCATACCCCTTCGCATCGTGGAACCACTTGACCTTGCCTCTGGACATTCGGTGCCCTCCTGATGAGAAGAAACGCCAGCACGGCGGAGCACCAGGGGCGGTGCCCCATACGGTTGATCCTACCCCTCCGTCAAGATCGAGTCAACCAGATTCGGCACCCAGGTCGTACAGCTTCGAGTAGATGTAGCGATAGGACAGAATCGCCTTCACGTACCGCCGAGTCTCGCTGAACGGGATGCGGTCGATCATCAGGTCCGTGCTGGCCGAGAATTCCGGAAATTGCCGCCACGAGGTATACCGGTGCGGCCCCGCGTTGTACGAGATGAGCGCCGGGACCAGGGCGCCGTCGCGCCGCTCGAGAAGCTCCCGCAGATACCGGCTCCCGACGGCCATGTTGACCTCCGGCACCACCAGCTGTCTCGAGTCGTACTCGGTGAGTCTGATGCGCCGCGCCACTTCGGCGCCCGTCGCCGGCATCAGCTGCATCAGCCCGGTCGCTCCCGCGCCCGAGACCACGTCCCGGTCGAATTGCGACTCGCGGCGAATGAGCGCTGCCACGAGTGGACGGTCCAGTCTCTCCGCTTCGGCCCGTTCCATGAGGACGGGGGCGTAGACGAGGGGATACACGGCTCGCAGCAGGTCCTCGCTCCAGATCCCCGACCGGGCGGCCAGCACGCCCCACGCGATCGAAGTGCCCTGCCACGTGAAGCCGATCTCGTTCAATCCGATCGCGAGCGCGAGCCGGTCCTCGCGCGACTCCCGCGGGCCCGTCCGCGAGGACAGCTCCCGCAGCGCTCTCCCCTTCCAGCCGACCGACCGGAGCCGGCCCATCCGGTCGAGCAGGGCGGCGTGGTCCTGCCTGAGGCGCGCGGGCGGCGCCGGCCGGATCTCGAGATAGTCCCACGGTTCGACGCCGAGCCACAGGGCCGCCTCGATGCCGTAGAAGCCGACCGGGTCCTCGCCGAGCACCTGACGATACAGCACCCGGGCACTGGCGCTGTCTCCCGCGGCATCCCGCGCCCGGGCCGCCCAGAACGTGGAGGCGCCGTACCAGTTTCCTCCGGGGAACCGGCGCCGGTAGGCGTCGAAGTGCTCCACGGCCTGCTCGGGGCGCAGCTCGACGAGGTCGATCATCCCGAGGCGGATCAGGGCGTCCCCGGCGTAGCTGGAACGCGGAAAGCGGGCCACCGCTTCCTCGTAGGCCGAACGGGCCGATTCCAGCCGGCCCCTGTCGTGCTCGATGTCGGCCAGCAGAAAGGCGGCGTACGGGCCGTCCGGCGCGACCGGATCGGCGACGACGATCTTCCACAGGGCGGTCGCGTCGTCGCGCAGACCCCTTCGATACAGCGCGCGCCCCGCCAGGAAGCGCATCCGCTGCTCGAGCTTCGCATCCGACCGGCGGTCGGCGTCGTCGGCCCGGTTCCCGATCCAGGGACCGAGCAGGCGGGGCACGGCGACGTACTGGCGATCCGCGAACAGCGCCTCCGCCAGCTCCATCGTCAGGTCCGGCAGTTCCTCGTCGTCCGCCGAGCCCACGGCCGCCTGCAGGAGCTCGACCGCGCGGCCGGTGCGTCCCTCCCGGACCTCGACCTCGGCGATCCGACGGAGATTCGAGACGGATGAATCCAGCGCCAGCAGAAAGGCCCCGGCCTCGGGGCCCACGCCTCCATACCGCAGGGACGCCTCCGCCTCGCGGCGGGCCTTCGAGGTGTCGCCGCGGGCCGCGTACGCGGGGATGAGCCACCTGCCCGCGAGCATCGCCCGCGCGGGCCGGCTCAGCGAGTCGGCCATCGTCAGCGCCCTGGTCGTGTCGCCGGTGGCGAAGAGCGCCCCCGCCAGCTCGGTGAACGTGGAGTCACGCCACACCGACGGGTGCCTCCCGAGGCCTTCGGCCGCAGCCATCGCGCGGTCC
>CANPVW010000254.1 GCA_947581745.1 Candidatus Benthicola azotiphorus | reverse complement strand
GGGAGCCCTCGCGCTCGCCGTCCTCTCGGAGGGAACACCGCTCGCCACGTGGCAGGCCGGCCGCCGGGTCGCGGAGATCACCCCGCTCAAGCTCGTGATGGGCATCTTGATCGCCGGGTTCGCGCTCATCGACCTCACACCCGGGCGAAAAGCGTTCCGGATGGGCGAGCGCTGGCTCCCCCTCGGAGGCGCGCTCTCCGGGTTCTTCGGTGGCCTGTCCGGGCACCAGGGGGCGTTTCGAGCCGCCTTTCTCAGCCAGCTGGATTTCGAGCCTGAAGCGTACGTGGGCACGCAGGCCGTGCTGGCGGTCATGGTCGACCTGGCCCGGCTCATCGTATACGGGGCGGCACTCTACTCGGGTCACATGGCCATAGTGTCGGGGCGGTTCCAATGGACGGCGGTGGGAATCGCGACCGCCGCCGCGGCCGCCGGCGTTCTGGTCGGGTGGCGCTTCCTTCACAAGACGACGTTCGCCTCGCTGCGCGTGCTGATCGGCGTGCTGCTTCTCGCCGTGGGACTCGGCCTCATGGCGGGACTTCTGTAGGCGGAGCGGTCGCCTCAGCTCCTGCGGTCCTCCACCAGCATTCCGTCCCGCAGCTCGATGACACGCCGACCGCAGGCAGCCACCTTCTCGTCGTGCGTCACCTGCACGATCGTCGTGCCGGCCCGGTTGACTTCCGACATGAGATCCATGATCTCCTGCGCCTGCGACGAATGCAGGCTGCCGGTCGGCTCGTCGGCGAAGATGACGATCGGCTCGGCGATCAGCGCCCGTGCGACCGCCACCTGCTGTTGCTGGCCGCCCGAAAGCTGGCTCGGGTAGAGGTCCTTCTTCGCGACGATCTGAAAGCGATCCAGCATGTCGGCAACCTGCGCCTGTCTTTCGCCACGCGGCACGTTCCGGTACGAGAGAGGAATGTCGAGATTCTCAGCAACGGTGAGATCGTCCAGGAGGTGAAACTGCTGGAACACGAATCCAATGTTCTCGCGGCCCAGCGCCTGGCGATGCTTGGGTTTCATGTCGTGGACGGCCTGACCCTGGAAGAAGAACTGACCCCCGAACACGCCGTCGAACATGCCGAGGATGTTCAGCAGCGTGCTCTTGCCGGCACCCGAAGGTCCCATGATGGTGACGAATTCACCGGCCTCGATGTCGAAGGTGATCTGACGAAGGGCAAAGGTCTGACCGCCCCTGTATTCGAAGGCCTTCTCAACATTCCGCATCTCGATCAGAGCCATGTCGTTTCCTTCATCGGCGCGGGGCACGGGTTCGAGGGACGTGGACCACGGCGTTGAATGGATCACCTGCGGGCGCGTGTGTCCACCCGAGCTTCCTGTGCGAGAATCCGTCGCGTGTTTCCAGGCGCCCGGGAACTTGCCACCGGCGATCCTGCAGTGTCTCTTCCGGGGCGGCGCCGCACATGCGGTGTCGGCCATTCCACGCGAGGCTAATCCAATCAGTACGGAACACGAAGACGCGAAGACGACCCCGGAAGCGGTACCCTCACTTGATCCGGGCGCACCATTTGCCGCGCTCGGTCTGTCCCCTCTGCTCGTCGAGGCGCTGGTGAACGTGGGTTACAACCAGCCCACCGAGATTCAGCGGCTCGGTATCCCCGCGGCTCTGGCAGGATCGGACGTCCTTGGCACCGCACACACGGGCACGGGAAAGACCGCCGCGTTCACCCTGCCGATGATCCAGAGGCTGGCGGACGGGAGGCAGGCCGACCAGCCCCGGGGCCTCGTAATCACGCCGACCCGCGAGTTGGCTCAGCAGATCGGAGAGGCCGTTCGGCGTTACGGCGCCACGTCGAGCATCGAGGCGGTGGTGGTGCACGGCGGCACCCGCATGGGTCCCGAGATCGCCGAGCTCAAGTTCGGGTGCGACGTCCTGATCGCGACGCCGGGCCGGTTGCTCGACTACGTCAGTCGCGGGATCGTGAAGCTGTCGCACGTGGAGGTCCTCGTGATCGACGAGGCCGATCGGATGCTGGACATGGGATTCATCGACGACGTGAAGGAGATCGTCGCCGCCACGCCGAAGGAACGTCAGACGCTGCTCTTCTCCGCCACGATGCCGCCGGGGATCATGGGCCTCGCGACCGATCTGATGCGCGATCCCGAGCGAATCAACGTCGGCCTCGAGTCGGCGGCCGATGGCATCCGGCAGGTGGTCTATCCGGTGGACTGGCCCAAAAAGCACGAGCTCCTGTTCCACATCCTGGGGCAGTGGACGACCGGGCAGGTCCTCGTGTTCACCCGGACGAGGGATACGGCCGGCTACCTTACCGGCTTCCTCGAGAAGAAGGGACTGCCGGTCGCAGGCATGCACGGCGCGATGCCCCAGAGGGAACGGGACCGGAATCTCAAGGCATTTCGGGAGCGTGAGAAGCGGATCCTCGTAGCGACGAACGTCGCCGCGCGCGGGCTGGACATCCGCGGCATCGAGCACGTGATCAACTTCGACGCGCCGGAGGACCCGCGCGACTACGTGCATCGAGTCGGCAGGACGGCCCGGGGAGACGCGACGGGAGAGGCGTACACGCTGGTTGCGCCCAACGACTGGCAGGCGCTCAGGCAGATCGAGACCCTGACGGGCGAGGCGATTCCGCGGGAGTTCGTCGGCGGATTCGAGCCGAGCTCGGCGCCGCCCGACGCGCATATCGTGGCAGCCGCGGCACAGGAAGCCGAGGACGATGCTCCGAAGCGCTCGGCCCTGACCCGGGGCCGGCGACGGCGCTGACGGACCGGCGGCAGAAGCGGAATGCGCCAGCCGGCGCATGACATTATCATACCACATTCCCGGCGGCCGCCTTCCAGGCCTCGACGCGACGGAGCCGGGGCCAGGGAGTCGCGGGCCGCGGCTCCGGACTTCCACAGAATCAAGAGTGAGATCATGATCGAGGAACTCTACACTTCGAAGCAGGTCGAGCTCAGGAACCGGGCTCGGGAACTCGCTGAGACGGTCATGCGTCCGGTCGCCGCCAAGTACGATGTGGAACAGACCTACCCGTGGGAGGTGCAGCACGCGATTCGTGACGCCGGACTCTCGGGCGTATGGATCCCGGAGGAATACGGCGGTCTCGGCGGCGGCGTGCTCGATCTGTGCATGGTGGTCGAGGAGTTCTCCCGCGCGTGCGGCGGCATGGGAGTGGGGTTCGCGGTCAACGCTTTGGGCTCGTTCCCGATCCTCGTCGGCGGCACCGACGAGCAGAAGGAGCGGTGGCTTCCCGGAATCGCCGCGGGAGAGAAGCTGATCGCGTTCGGCCTCTCGGAGAAGGACGCCGGCTCAGACGCAGGCTCCATGACGACGCGGGCCGAGAAGGAAGGCGACCAGTACGTCCTGAACGGCGAGAAGAAGTGGAACACGGGAGGGGCGGTCGCGGCATACAACACGATCTTCGCGGTTACCGAGCCCGGGCGGGGCGCCCGCGGCGTGTCCGCGTTCGTGGTCGAGGAGGGAACGCCGGGTTACCGCGTGGGCAAGCACGAAGACAAGATGGGGATCCGCTGCGTGCCGGTGGTGGAGATCCACCTGGAGGACTGCCGCATTCCGGCCGATAACCTGCTGGGCGGGCAGGAAGGCCGCGGATTCAAGCACGCGATGATCACCCTCGATCGTGCCCGTCCCGGCGTTGCCGCACAGGCCGTGGGCCTGGCGCAGGGAGCGCTCGACCTGGCCCTCGAGTACACACACGAGCGGAAGCAGTTCGGGCAGTCGATCAGCTCGTTCCAGGGGGTACAGTGGATGCTGGCCGACATGGCGACTCAGATCGAGGGAGCACGTCAGCTCGTGCACGCCGCCGCCCGAACGATCGATGCCGGGGTGAAGAACATCACTCGCATGTCCGCCATGTGTAAGCTGCTGGCGACCGACGTCGCCATGAAGGTGACCACGGATTGCGTCCAGCTGTTCGGCGGGTACGGCTACTGCAAGGACTACCCGATCGAGAAGTACATGCGCGACGCCAAGATCACGCAGATCTACGAGGGCACGAACCAGATCCAGCGACTGGTGATCGCCCGCGCGCTCATGCGCGAGGCCGCGAGCGGCAGCTGACGGCGATACCTCCACAACCGCACGATTTCGAGGCCCCGGTCGCAACCCCCGCGGCCGGGGTCTCGTATTGTCGGGTATGGATGGATATGCGGGAACGGGGGGAATGAGCCCGGACGGCGCGGCGCGGCAGGCCCTGCGCGTCGCCCTCGCCGAGGTGCTCGTTGTGGCCGAGAACTGGCGTCACGTGCATCTGGACGCGACCACGAGCGTCGAGACGGCCGAGGCAGCGCAAGTCCTGTCGCAGATCCTCGGATTGCTGGCGGATCGGGCCCGGGGGGCGCTGGAGGCGGACGGGGCCGACGTGGACGTGCTCGTCGAATGGGCCCTCGCCGATATCGCGGACGATCTCACCTGATGCCGGACTTGCGAGGGCCCTCCGGGACGATCTCCCGGGGGGCCCTCCAGATCAACTCACCTGCGAGCGCCGTCAGCTTCCCGGCGGAAAGTCCTTCAGCATTTTGGTCACCGCGTCATCGACCAGCTGCTGCCGCTCTTCGGGCGAGCGGCTTGCGTCGAGAGCGGCCGTGGCGGTGCCGGTCCACACCAGGTTCTTCGTCCCGGCGTCGAACAGGCCGAGGATCAGGGATCCCTCCTCCCACGTGTTCTCATACGTGGTGCTGGTCCCCATTCCCATCCCCCAGCCACCCCATCCGTATCCCCCGCCCCATCCTGCGTTGACCGTGTTGTACGACTTCTTCTGCGCGGTCGTGACCTGGTAGCCCACGGTGAGGTCCGCCTTCCCGTCCACCTTCTTGAGGCCCCTGGCCGCCAGCCCCTTGTCGACGGAGCTCATGATCCGGGTGTTCGTGATCGCGTCCACGCCCGTTTTCTCGTTCTGGAGCCACGAGTACGTCGCGTATTGCGAGAAATTCGCCGACGGATCGTAATCGGTCGAGGTCGAGATGCCGCTGCATGCGCCAACGAGCAGCGCGGCTCCGAGCCCGGTAAGCAGGTGAGTTCTCACGGCCTTGTCCTCCTTATGGTGGGCACTGGTGGAATTCAGGCAAGGTACCGCATGCGCGGACTCTTCCGAAAGCTGGCGACGCGACACTTGATTCTCTCAACACCCCGTCCGGCCACGGCAGTTCCTCCTTCGTCAGCCGTGAGCGGTCAGTCCGTGGCGCCACGCTCCGCCAGGCCGAGGTACTGGTCGGTGATTCGCCGCACGAGAAACGGGTGCACGTGTTCCGGTCCGATCACGGGCGGGCCGTCGACGACCCGATCGATCGCATCGGCCAGCGATCGCTCGGCCAGATCTGCCAGCCCCACGGACAGATCGCCGGTCAGGATCTCTTCAGGACCGGACGGACAGTTCGTGCTCGCGACGGGAGTTCCGCAGATCAGGGATTCGACCAGGACTCGCGGGAAGCCTTCGAAGTCCGAGCTCGAGACCAGCGCCCGGGCATGACGCATCAACGGATAGGGGTTCTCCTTGAAGCCGACCAGGTCGACCCGCTGTGAGACCCCCAGTGCATCCGCCCGCTCGGCGAGGCGCCGCACCTGCTCACTCGAGCCGGCGCCCACGATCACCAGGCGACCTTCGTAGCGGCTGAGCGCGAACGCGCCGAGCAACCTGTCATGGCGCTTCTGGCGGTGCAGACGACCGACGCTGACCAGGTAATCCTCTCCCTCCAGGGAACACGGCTCCTCGGACAATCGCCGGATCTCCGTGGTGTCGAACGGGTTGTGGATGACCTCCAGCCGCGCCGGGCGCGCTCCGACGGTCTCGATGAGATCCCGGCCCACGCCTGCGGACACGGCGATCACTTTGCGATCGGAGTAGGTCCGATCCAACCTGGCGCGACGGCGGGCCCGCTTCAGTGTTCCGCTGACCCCCAGGTGATCGACCGACAGCGTGTTGGGCACCCTGTACCATGCCGTATCCGCCAGGCGGCTGGCCGCGACGATCCGGTCGCTCGTGAGCAGGGTCGAAACCACGAGGTCCCAACGCGGGCGACCGGAAAGCGCCGCATCCAGCTGGCGCGCCCGCCGCCGGATCTCACCGATCTTCCGCAGGCGACGAGGCCCGGTGTCGTAACAGGGTATGAACGAGACGCCGTCCGGGATCGGATACGCCTGCTCGGCCCGCAATGACGCGATGTCCACGTCCAGTCCGCGACCGACCATCTCACGGGCAAGAGTGAGGATCGTCCGCTCGGCGCCCCCGCCCGCCAGGCCATCCACCACGAAGAGGATCCTCCCCGTCATGAATCCCCTCTCAGCTCGAGGGTAGAGGCAGTCGAAACACCCGGTCGCCGCCGATGCGGATGCGCAGTCCCGACAGGCCGTCGCCGAACTGGTACCCAACACTGAGACGAGGCACGCGAAAGAACCAGATCCTGGGAGCCAGGTCGCGAAACCCGACGGTCAGGCCGACTTCGTGCTGCTGGTCGATCGAGTCCCTGTCGCCAGCTTCCGTTCTGAACTCCAGCGGGTTCGCGAACCAGCCCGGCTCGAAGTAGGCGCCGACGTCCGGCGTGCTGCCGCCGATCGTGAATCCCAGCGGATAACGCGCATCCATCTTCATCGCGAGCAGGACGAAGTTCCCGTCCACGAGGTCGACGCTGGCGCGCGTGGTCGAACCCTGGACTCTCGGCTCCAGCCCGAGCTCCCATCGTCTCCAGGGAAAGATGAACTCGCTCCGCAGCCCCGTGTTGCTGACGAGGATGTCGGCGGCGTCGGAATTGGTCAGACCGACGCCCAGGTCGATGAACGGCCGGAGCAGTG
>CANPVW010000253.1 GCA_947581745.1 Candidatus Benthicola azotiphorus | reverse complement strand
TACACTCCGGCGGACGCGGAGTGGGAGGAACTGGGCCGGACACCGGTCGAGGTGCAGCGGTTTCCCTTCGGCCTCTCCCGCGTGAGGTTCGAGCTCGACGGTTACCTGCCGCGCGAGACCTCCAACTTTTCCGGCGTTCTCGCCACCGCGCCTCCGTTCCGCCTCGACACCGAGGAGACGCTGCCGGCAGGCATGACCCGGGTGAGCGGCGGCTCGGCGAAGATCTGGGCGCCGGGTCTCGAGCAGCTGGACTCGCTGGCGCTCGGCGACTTCTTCATGGACATCCACGAGGTCACGAACCGCGAGTACAAGGAGTTCGTGGACGCAGGCGGCTACCGGGACCCGGCCTGCTGGACCGACTTGTTCGTGCGTGACGGCCGCACCCTCTCGTTCGAGGAAGCCGTAGCCGACTTCGTCGACCAGACCGGTCGGCCCGGCCCGAGCGGCTGGGAGGTCGGATCCTACCCGGCGGGCCAGGACGACTTCCCTGTGGGCGGCGTCAGCTGGTACGAGGCCGAGGCCTACGCGTGCTTCGTCGGCAAGGCCCTGCCCACGGTGTACCACTGGTACATGGCCGCCGACCCGTTCAGCAGCAATCACGTCGTCCCGCTCAGCAATTACGACGGCGTCGGACCGGCGCCGGTCGGCCAGTATGCCGGCGTCACGCGGGACGGCATCTACGACATGGCCGGCAACGTGCGGGAATGGACGCGCAACGCGGACGGCGAGTCCCGATACATCCAGGGAGGCGGCTGGGCCGATCCGCAGTACTCGTTCAACGACGCGGTCGCTTCACCCGCCTTCGATCGCTCCACCGCGAACGGGATCCGCCTCGTCGTGTACCCGGACAGCACGAATCTCGCCGCGGCCAGCGCCCCGATCGAGAAGGTCTTCCGCGACTACCACGCCGAGACCCCGGTGTCGGACGAGGTGTTCGCGGTGTACCGCCAGATGTTCGCGTACGACCGCACACCCCTGAACGCCGTGGTGATCAGCTCGGACACGAGCGCGACGTACATCCGCGAACGCATCGAGATGGACGCGGCGTACGGCGGGGAACGCCTGACGGCATTTCTGTTCCTGCCCCGGGGTGGGAATGCGTCGCCCCCGTACCAGGTGGTCACGCTCTTCTCCGGCTCGAACGACATCTACAGGCGATCGTACGATGACCTGAACATCGGATTCCTCGATTTCATCCTCCGAAGCGGGCGGGCCATCGTCTACCCGATCTACAAGGGCACGTACGAGCGCGGAAGCGACCTCCAGTCGGACATCCAGGACGAG
The DNA here is from genome assembly GCA_947581745.1 of Candidatus Benthicola azotiphorus. Taxonomy (GTDB): domain Bacteria; phylum Gemmatimonadota; class Gemmatimonadetes; order Palauibacterales; family Palauibacteraceae; genus Benthicola; species Benthicola azotiphorus. The sequence continues at coordinate 9,405 of CANPVW010000253.1, read as the reverse complement.
ACGAACCTGTACCGCGATCACGTGATCGCGTGGGCCCAGGACCTGGGACGTTCGATCGACTACCTCGAGACGAGGCCCGACATCGATGCGGAGCGGCTGGGCTACTTCGGGATCAGCTGGGGCGGCGTGCTGGGCGGGATCATGACGGCCGTCGAGCCGCGCTTCAAGGCCAGCGTGCTGGTGGTGGGCGGGTTGGAGATGCAGGCGGTTCAGCCGATGGCGGATCCGTTCAACTTCCTGCCCCGGGTCACCGTGCCGACGCTGATGCTGAACGGGCGCTACGACTCGTTCTTCCCGCTCGAGACCTCGATCATGCCGTTCTTCGAGAACCTCGGAACGCCGGCTGAGGACAAGAAGATCATCATCACGGAGTCCAACCACTTCGTGCTCTCGTACGCGGCGAACCAGGCGATCCGGGAGACGCTGGACTGGTACGACCGGTACGTCGGACCGGTGCAGTAGACGCGCGGCCTTCAACGTTGAAACAATTGTGCTATGCTGGAGGTACTCGGTCCTGATCCGGGGACGGGACACGAAGGGAAGGTCACAGCATGGGACCCAGGAGCGAATGACGGCAAAGCACATCCGCCGCGTTGCAGCGGCCATGATGATCGTGGCGACCGCGGCAAGCAGCGCCACGGCCTTCGCCCAGCAGCAGGACGCCGGGGGCTCGGCCGAGCTCTCGCCCACCGAGCTCGAGGCACTCTTCCTCGCCCGCACGGACAGCGCCCGGATGTACTTCACAGAGGCGGACGTCGAGTTCGTCACCGGCATGATCTCGCATCACGCGCAGGCCCTCGTGATGTCGAGGATGGCCCCGACGCACGGCGCGAGCCCGTCGATCCAGACCCTCGCTGCCCGGATCATTAACTCGCAGCGGGACGAGATCGCGATCATGCAGACGTGGCTGTCCGATCGCGGCCAGCCGGTGCCGGACCCGATGGCGCACGGCGGGCACGGACACATGATGCCCGGCATGCTGACGCCCGAGCAGCTCGATCAGCTCGACGCGGCGAGGGGGCCGGAGTTCGACCGACTGTTCCTGACTTTCATGATCCAGCACCACTCGGGTGCGGTCACCATGGTCCACGATCTTTTCGCCGTCGACGGCGCGGGACAGGGCGCGGCCCTGTTCAAGCTCGCCTCGAACATCCAGGCGGATCAGGTAACCGAGATCGAGCGCATGAAGAAGATGCTGGCGGCGATGCCGGACCCGGGCGCCGGCCGGTGAGCCGCACGAGTCCGAGACCTGACAATCACATGACACGAACCGAGGAAGCCTGATGAGACCTGGAGTTCCCTTCTCCCTGGTGACCGTGACGGGCGCGCCGAGGACGTCCATTCGTTCCGCGTGGCTCGCGTTCGGCATCGCCGCGCTGTTCTCCGTGAGCGCCTGCGCGTCCTCCTCCTCGACGGCGAGCACGACCGGGCCCGACGTGGTCGGCGGCGGTCCGACGGCGGAGCCACTGAAGAAGGCGCCGAGCGCCGAGAACACGGTGACGATGCCGGGTGCGGAGGCGAACACGGACCCGCGTGTCGGCCTCGGGGGCGGGCTCCTGGACGCGGAGCAGGCGATCTCGAACCTGCGGCTCGTGTCGGCGACGCCGCCGCCGGAGGCTTTCGTCGGGGTGACGAATTCGGATCTCGCGTTCACCGGCCACTACGCCATCCAGGGCAACTACAACGGCTTCCAGGTGTGGGACATCTCGAATCCGGCCGCACCGGTCCTCGTGAAGGGCTACGTGTGCCCCGCCTCGCAGAGCGACGTCTCGGTGTACAAGAACCTGCTCTTCGTGTCGGGAGAGGGCCTCGGGGGACGACTCGACTGCGGCACGGAGGGCGTCGAAGAGACGGTCAGCGCCGAGCGCCTGCGGGGGATCCGGATCTTCGACATCAGCGACATCAGGAACCCGAAGTACATCGCCAACGTGCAGACCTGCCGCGGCTCGCACACGCACTCGGTGCTCGTGGACCCGGCCGACAAGAGCAATGTCTACATCTACGTCTCCGGCTCGGCATCGGTGCGACCCGAGGAGGAGCTTCCGGGCTGCTCCGGCGCTCCGCCGGGCGAGGACCCGAACTCGGCCCTGTTCCGGATCGAGGTGATCCGCGTGCCGCTGGCGCACCCCGAGCAGGCGGCGATCGTCAGTTCGCCGCGCATCTTCAGCGGGCTGGTCGCGCCGCCCACGCACGGTGAGAGCGAAGCGGATCGGGTGGAGCTGGAGAAGGCGCGGGCGCGCGGCGCCTTCGTCGCGGATGTTCAGGGCGAGCAGATCGTGCTGCCAGACCGTTGGGCCAATCGTCTCCTAGCGGAAATCATTGAGGAGCGCGGCGGATCCGGCGCGCCGACGGCCGCGGACAGCGCCGCTCTGCGCGAATCTCTCCCCGAGATCATGGCGCGGTACATAGGTGGGGGCGGGGAGGAAGACGGAGGCGAAGGCCCGCGCCCCGGGCCCACCCAGTGCCACGACATCACCCTCTACCCCGAGATCGGGCTCGCCGGAGGCGCGTGCGAGGGCTACGGCCTGCTGATCGACATCTCGGACCCCGTGAACCCGAAGCGGATTGCGGCCGTGTCGGACTCGAACTTCAGCTACTGGCACTCGGCGACGTTCAACAACGACGGCACGGCGATCCTGTTCAGCGACGAGTGGGGCGGCGGCGGGGCGGCGAAGTGCCGCGCCGGTGACCCGATGGAGTGGGGAGCGGACGCGCTGTTCACGATCTCGAATGGCCAGATGGCGTTCCAGAGCTATTACAAGATGCCGGCCGTGCAGACTCCGAACGAGATCTGCGTCGCGCACAACGGATCGCTGATCCCGATTCCGGGCCGCGACGTGATGGTCCAAGCGTGGTACGAGGGCGGCGTGTCGGTGTTCGACTGGACCGATCCGGCCCACCCGGTGGAGATCGCCTTCTTCGACCGCGGCCCGGTGGACCCGGACCAGCTGGATCCGAGCGGCGGGCCGTGGTCGGTATACTGGTACAACGGCGTCATCGTGAGCTCGGAGATCGCGCGGGGCCTCGACATCCTCGAGCTGACGCCGAGCGAGTACCTGACGGCGAACGAGATCGAGGCCGCCCGCTCGGTGAAATTCGACCGCTTCAACGTACAGGGACAGCAGAAATTCGTATGGCCGCCGACGTTCGCGCTCGCACGGGCCTACGTGGACCAGCTCGAGCGGTCCGGAGGACTGAATGCCGACGGCGTAGCGTCCGTACGCCGGGTGCTCAAGGACGCCGAGCACGATTCCGCCGCGGCGAGGCGGGAGGCGCTGAGGGAGCTGGGCGAGTGGCTTCGCGAGGAGACGCCCCGCTCCACCGACGGCCGGAAGATGAGCCAGCTCGCGGGAACCGTTCAGGAGTTGGCGAACGGGTGAGCCGCGTCGCTTCGCGTCGAATCGGGGAGGTCGCCCCGCGGGCGGCGGGCGTTCTCGCATCGCTGCTCTTCGCCTTAGCTCCGCCGGCGGCGGTCGCCCAGGACCGGATGGCGGCTTTTCAGTCCGCCTGCGCCAGCGGAGACTCGCTGGCGCTCGAGGCCCTCTGGAAGGACCTTCGTGGGCTCGCCACGCGAGGCGAGATAGAGGAATGGGAGGCCAGTCCGGTCGCTTCGCGCTGCGCCTTCCTGGAGGACATGCTCGCCGAGCGCGCCGTGCGGGCCGGCATGTCGGTCGACGAGCGGCTGGCGCTCCACTACGAGCGGCTCGCCAAGGTGCGGGACGACTGGTGGCTCCGAAAGAAGCGGGTGCAGGCAGGCGCCGCCGATTCCCTGGGACGGCATCCCGACCTCATGTTCGACGACCGCGGCCTCATCTACCTCCGCATGGGGGAGCCCGACGAGGTCGCCTACGCGATCGCCGGCGGTACCCAGGCGATGGGAAACCGCATCGAGGGCTGGGCATACGACCGGCCCGGTGGAAGGCGGATCTACTTCTTCTCTCCCGTCACGACGATGGGAATCGGCGTGGCCGATTATCGGCTGCTCGACGCTCCGTGGCGCGCCGTGGGCGCCTGGCATGGAGCGACCCAGATGGATCTGGTCAACATGGCGGTGATCGGCGCCGCGGGCCGGGCACCGCTCATGGACCTGCTGCTCTCCTTCCAGGGACTCGATCCCTACTACGCTACCCTGGCATACCGCTCCGTGCGCGGGGGGACCGAGCTGCTCCAGGATCTCAACGAGGACAGACTGAAGACGATGGGCGATATCAGGTTCGCCGTCGATTCCGTCCCGGATGCCCCCGAAGTCGACCCGTCGCTGCGCTTCGCGTGGGAGCACCTGAGATTCCTCGATCCCTCCTCCGGCCGCACGGTCGTCTGGCTGGTCGCCGCCGCCCGCGCCGGGGACCTGGCCGCGGAACAGACGCCGGAAGGACTGAGCGTGTACCGGCTCGATCTCTCCGCCGCCGTGCGGATCGGAAAGGACGTGAAGCGCGACTCAGTCCGGACCGTTTACTCGTTTCCGGGTGAGCCCGGAGACGAGGACGCGTTGATCTCTCGCATTCCCTTGTCGGTCGGACCGGGGGAGCATCCTTTCACCGTCATCGTTGTGGACGGAAACACCCGAGCGGGCGGGACGGACGGCCGGGAGGATCCCGGCGACGATGTCGAGCCGGTCGGCAACTGGGACCGGGGAGTGGCCACCGGTCTGACTCTGTCGGATCTCCCGGAAGTCAGTGACATCGCGGTCGCTGCGGATTCGGGCGGCTCCTGGACTCGAGATGGTGAGACGTTCCTCGCGGTGACTCCGAGCCACATCACGGGATCGAACGGCGAGATCCACCTGTATTTCGAGGCGTACGGAGTGGAGGCAACCATGCCGTACTCGGTCGAGGTACGGGTGGTCCCGGAGGCCCTCGCGGATCGCCTGTGGGAAGTGGCACCGGGCGAAACGGCATTCCGGCTGTCGTTCGCCTCACAAATGCCGTCGACCGGGGGAATCGGGTCCCACCACCTGAGGCTCGACCTTTCCGAGTCCCCGGGCGGCCCCTATACGCTCGGGATCCGAATCACCGAGCCGGCGAGGGAACGGACGAGCCTGCCGATCACGACCCCGATCGTGCGCGCGGACTAGAAGAAAGCGGAAGAACGCGCGGTCCCCGGTCTCAGGTCCCGGTGGCTGTGACCAGGAACTTTCGCCTACCGCCCCGAGCGCGGTGCTCGCACAGGTAGATGCCCTGCCAGGTCCCGAGATTCAGACGACCGCGGGTGATCGGGATCGTCACCGAACTCCCCATCATCGAAGCCTTTATGTGGGCCGGCATGTCGTCTGGCCCTTCCATTGTGTGCCTGTAATAAGGCTCATCTTCCGGCACGGCCCGGTCGAAATACGCCTCGAAGTCTTCGCGCACGGTTGGATCCGCGTTCTCGTTGACGGTGAGACTCGCCGACGTGTGCTTAATGAACACGTTCAGCAGCCCGGCTTCGAAGTCGCCGATCTCTGGCAGCTCGCTCACGATCTGCTGCGTGACGAGATGAAACCCGCGCGGAAAGGCGGGAAGCGTGATTTCCTTCTGAATCGTCTTCATGCCGTCAGAAGAACCCGCCGGGTGGGAGCGTGTCAAGATGGCTCGGGTAAGCTCGGAGGACGACCCCGTTGAGGGGGTGTTGGGTTTGGGAAGATATCTTCCCAATATCACATCACCCGTTCAGGAGGGTACCCTGCCATGCAGCGGGATGCCGGACTGCTGCTACAGATTGAAAAGGCCGTAATCCGGCTGCTCCACGAACACGCCGACGCGAGGCCGCATGGACTCCACGGCTACGAGTTGGCTGACCTGCTCTGCCGCACAGGCACGCCGCACCGCATCGAACGAACGGATGCGGCCCGACTGCGGTCCAACGGAACCATCTACAAGGTCCTCTTCAGGCTGCGCCGGTGCGGTGCAATCGAGGACCGCTGGGAGGACGCTGAGCTGGCCCTCGCCGACGGACGTCCGCGGCGCCGCTACCATTCTCTGACCGACAACGGCTTCCGCAGGGCGAGGAACCTGAAGCGGAGAGACGAACCACGCCGGTACCGGCCTGGCTCGGGAAACACATTCGACCAGGCGCGTGTAGAATCCGAAACTCGAACAAGGTTGGCCCGCAACGCTGGACCTGCAGAAACACCCGCGGCCGGGAATCGCGCAGGGCGCCGCACCAGGCGCTTCGGCTCTGCTGCGCTTCGTTTCCTCCATCGTGTTCTGCGCCGGTTGTGCCGCATTGCCGGCACTTGCGCTCTCCGGCTGCGCCTCGACTCCCGACCCCGGTCCGCAGACGGAGGCGTCGGAGGCGCAGGGGACCCCGGCAGGCGAGAACGACGCGGAAGGAACCGACGCAGAGCAGTCTGACTCGGAGGCCGGCGCAGCGCAGCCAACAACGAACGATCGGTTCTGCAAGCTGGACGCCACCGTCACGGTGCGAGTCGACAACCAGAGCTCGATGAACATCCAGCTCAAGTTCGGCCCCTTCCAGATGGCGCGCCCCGCCATGGGCTTCTCGCGGACGAGCTATCAGGTCCCCCGCGCCTACCTCCACGAGGCCGTCCAGCTGCGCATTCAGAGCGGAGGGATGCAGATCGGCGTTCCTCCTCCCGTGGCTACCGAGCCGGTCTTCTGCAATATCGCCACGCTCGTCATCGGCTCGCGGCCCAGCTACTCCATCTTCTATGGCGACGCGCTGCCGGGTGACGACGATTGGCCGGACGCGCGAGGGCGAGAGGGACGAGAAGGCTCGGACAAGGCGCCGGACAAGGGGGCTCCGGAGGAAGGTGCCGACGATGGAACCGATCAGGAAGGAGTCGTGCCGGTCCCGTAGGCGTCCTTGCGATGCAGCGCGAGTGTGGCACTGCCGATGACGCCGGCCTGCTGCCCGAGCTTCGACCGCCGAACTTCGAGGCGCTCCGTCGCCACGGCGATCGCCTGGTCGCGGATGACGGCCTCGACCTGCGCGACGAGATCGGGGTTCCCGTCGATCACCCCCCCGCCGAGCACGATGCGGCGCGGGTTGAAGATGTGGACCAGCCCCACCATCGCGCGTCCCAGGTAACTTCCGGTTTCCTCGAGCAGGCTCTTGGCGAGCGGATCCCCCCACTCGGCGGCTTCGCTGACCACGCGGGCGGTCAGCGGCTCCTTCTCCGACCGCGTCAGCAACTCGCGCCCGGCTTCGGGATCGGCCTGTGCCGCTTCCCGGGCGCGCTCGGCGATCGCCCATCCGCCGGCGTACGCCTCGAGGCAGCCGTGGTTGCCGCACGTGCACGGCCTGCCGCCGGCGACGAGCGTCATGTGACCCAGCTCGCCGGCGATCCCGAGGTCGCCGGTGAGCATCCGCCCGCCGCTCACCACGCCCCCGCCGACGCCGGTTCCGACGAACATCACGATCAGGTCGTCGATCGCCCGGCCGGCGCCGTGCTTCCACTCGCCCCAGGCGATCGCGCGCACATCGTTCTCCACCGCGACCGGCACCCCGAGGTCGCGCTCGAGCCGCTCCCGCAGCGGGAAGTCGGTCCATCTGAGATTAGGCGCCGAGTAGACGCGGCCGGACTCCCGCGCGACCTGGCCCGCCACGCCGACGCCGACCGTCACGATCTTCGAAAAGTCTGGTGCGCAGGCACGAACGCACCGCGCCACGTCCTCGGTCACCTTCGATGGTCCGGCTTCGACATCCGTCTCGAGGCGATGGGAGGCGAGCACGCGGCCCGCCGCGTCGACGAGCGCCGCCTGGATCTTGGTCCCGCCCAGGTCCACACCGACCGCCAGCTCGGCTGCTGAAGTCAAGTCGCCTTCCGATCGGAAGTGTCAGTGGTTGGCCTTCGTGAGACGGGAAGGTAGCTTCCAGCGGTTGTAGCGTCACCTATCGGACGGAGCGACCTCTCATGCGCCATGTACTGATCCTCTCCGCAGTCCTCATCGCCGCGGCCTGCGCCAACCGGGATGCAGCGGACGACGAATCGTCGGGCGGCGATTCGACCGCAGAGTGCTGTGCCGTGACCATCGTGGCGGAGGTCCCGGAAGGCACTGGGACCCTCTACCTGTCGGGCAGCCTCCCGGAGCTCGGCCCGTGGGACCCGGCCGGCCTGGCCATGACCGGCGACGGGGTCGAACGCTCCGCCACCGTCCACGCGCCGATGGGCGCGGAAGTCGAGTACAAGTTCACGCTCGGCAAGTGGGACTACGAGGAGCTGGGCGCCGACGGTCAGGTTCCCGCGAATCACCGGATCATCGTGGACGGAGACCTCGAGGTCGAGCACGACATCGTCGCGTTCAAGGACCCGATGCGGTGGATCGAGGACGTCGAGGGCTCCGGAGTCGAGGGTCGGCTCATCTACTGGACGGATGTCGAGTCCCGGTTCCTCGGGCCGACGCGTCACGTGGAGATCTGGCTGCCGCCGGGATACGACGACGACCCGGATGCGCGCTATCCGGTCCTGTACATGAGCGACGGGCAGAACCTGTTCGATCCCCGGATCGCGAACACGGGCGTCGACTGGGGAGTGGACGAGTCGGTCGTGCGCCTCGTCGAGGCGGGGGTCATCCCGCCCATCATCGTGGTCGGCGCCTGGAGCACGGACCAGCGGGCGCCCGAGTACTCCCCGTGGCACGGCGCTCCGGAATACGCGCGCTTCCTGATCGAAGAGCTCATGCCACGCGTGAACGCGGAGTTCCGTACCCTGACCGGACCGGAGAACACGGCGGCCATGGGATCCTCCATGGGAGGACTCCTCTCCTACTACCTCGTGACCTATCACCCGGAGGCGTTCGGGGCGTGCGGCTGCGTGTCGACCCACTTCCCGCTCTCCGAAGCCGTGTGGACGCAGGTCACGAACGAAGAGGGCGGAGAGGCCGACGAAGCTCCGGACGACACTCCGTACATCGTCCGCGACATCGAGGGGGGCCTGACCGTTCCGGAGGGCGCGCGCTACTGGTTCGACTACGGCACGGAGGGACTCGACTCCCAGTACGGTCCGACGCACGACGCGGTGCGCGAGTGGCTGCTCGGACAGGGGCTCGTCGAAGGCGAGGACTTCGTGATCCGCGAGTACGAGGGGGCGACTCACAACGAGGCATCGTGGCGCGCCCGACTCGACGATCCCATGACGTTCCTGTTCGGCCCGGGCAGCGCCGACTGACGCGAGCGACACTGGAAATTACTTTATACGAATACATATAAGTACAATGAAATTTGCATTTATCATACCGTTGACGATCGGGCTCGCATTCGGCCATGGCGGTTCGAGTCGGGCCCAGAACGGCGCTGCCGGCGCCCCGGACTGGCGCCAGGCCGGCGTCTGCTACGAGATCTTCGTGCGCTCGTTCCAGGACAGCGACGGAGACGGGATCGGCGATCTCGAGGGCCTGATCCAGCGGCTCGATTACGTCAACGATGGCGATCCGGCCACGCACGCCGACCTCGGGGCCAACTGCA
>CANPVW010000252.1 GCA_947581745.1 Candidatus Benthicola azotiphorus | reverse complement strand
CGAACTCGGCCTCGACGGCCTTCTCGAGGCTCTGCAGCGCGTCCTCCAGCGCATCCGGACGATTTCTCGCCACGAGCTCGGTGGCCGCCGACGTGCCGCCGTCGCGCAGATCGTCCGGTGAGGCGCCGGTCTTCGTGAGGAGCCTCTCGATCTTCGGTTCCACCACTCGCCAGGCTCCGCGCGGCACGATGCCCGGCATGGGGACGTCCAGCAGACTGAAGAGCGGGCCGAGCTGGGCCCAGTAGGCCAACTCGCCCGGGCCGAGTACCGTGGCCGCCACCGGGAGAAGCCAGGATTCGAGGACCGGCCGAAGTGCGGCCGATGGACTGAACATGCCCGGGCTCGATTCGACCTCATCCATCAGGTGGTCGAGGTCGAAGGTGCTGCCGCGGGAGTCGACCCGGATGCCCGCGGTCGTTCCGCGCAGTCGGAACCTGGAGTCGCCGGAATCGCGGAACACCGGTATGGCATCCTCCATGTAGCTCAACTGCGGCTCGTAACCGCGCTGGACCACAGAGTCGCTTCCCTCCCGGAGAGCGGCATCGACGTCCCGCCAGTCGGCCAGGACTCGCTGCACGAACGGAACCGCCGCCTCGCGGACAGCAGGGTGGGACGCGTCCAGGAACGCGATCGGCAGGTCAGCGAGCCACCGGGAGACCCAACCGATGAAAGCCTCGGTGAAGCTGCGGCCGGGCGAGTATTCCTGATACAGCCCGTTCACCCACTGGCCCGCCTCTTCACGGGTCTCGAGAGCGGCAATGAGTTCGCGAGCGCGGTGCGCGATGTCCTCCGGAAGCTGCGTCGGACCGACCGACCGGTCTTCGGCTCCGGAGGGCGGCGGAATCTCCAGGCGGCGCAGCGACTCGTCCCGGTCCAAGTACCCGACTGAGGCGACCTCGCGCCAATCGTGGTCGTCGGAGGCCACCCAGAACACCGGCAGGCACGGAAGCCCCAGGCGCTGCTCCAGCCGGGCGGCGAAACGCACGGCGGACAACGCCTTGTAGAGCACGTACAGGGGGCCGCCGAACAGGACGGGCTGCTGGCCGGTGGTGACCGCGAAGCCCTCGCCGGCGAGCACCCGATCCAGCCGTTCTGCGCCGGAGCTGAGGCAATGAAACGCGTCGGCGTCCAGGCGGACCCCTCCCTGCCGGTCCGGAAGCCCGGGCTCCCCGGACGGGTCAAACACGGCCGGCGGAAACAGGCTGACGGCACGCGGATCGCCGTCGAGAAGATCGGAAGCCAGTCCCTCCGTCCCGGTGAGTCTCTCCGGCTCCAGGCGAAGGCCGATCATCCGGCTCTCCCCGCCGCGAGCCGGCCAGCCAGAATCAACCGCTGAGATCCCTCGCCGAACGCCGCGCCGCGATAGTCTCCGAACCTGTGATCCGTACGGAGCCCGACCCGCGCCAGCAACGACACGAGGTCATCGGGTGCGTAGAGACGCACGCGTTCCTCGAAATCGCGCGCATGGCCGCCATCGACGGGTTCGATGAGAATCCGTTTCACCACGATCCCTTCCTCGATTTCCCGTGTCTGGCGGACTCGGCGGCCGCCGATCGTTCTCTGGTCCTCGGCCACCAGGTCGCGGCGGACACGCCCGGCATTGAGAAAGTCGAGCATGAACGATCCCCCGGGTGACAGGACTCTGGCCATTTCTGCCAGCACCTGCAGGTCGTCGTCCGGGTCCGCAAAATAGCCAAAGGAGGTGAAGAAACTGGTCAGTCCATCAACGGCTCCGGAGGCGAGCGGGATGCGGCGCATGTCTGCCCGGATCAGAGGGTCGGTTGCAGATGCGGACCGCGCGTTTCGCAGCAGCGTGCCCGACAGATCGAGTCCGGATGCGTCGATGCCTGCGGAACGCAACTCCCTGAGGTGTCGACCCGCTCCGCATGCCAGATCGAGGACCGGGGCTCCCGGGGCGATGGAGCTGACACTCCGGAAGAGTGCGACCGCCTCCCGCGCCTCCTCCTCGTTCCGGTGCGGGTACAGCGCCAGGTACTCCTCGCCGAACCACTCCCGGAACCACTCGCGCGTCGGAGAACCGCCGGACACTCTCAGCCTCCCTTGTGGTAGGGCTCGCCTCGCAGGATCGTGCCAGCCCGGTAGAGCTGCTCGGTCAGGACGAGCCGCGCCAGGTCGTGCGGCAGGGTCATGCGCGACAGGGCCAGCCTGCGATTGCAGTCTCGCACGAGGTCCTCATCCAGGCCATAGGCCCCTCCGATCAGGAAAGCGACTCCCGGGTGACCATAGGTCGCCATGTCCGCAAGCGCACGCGCCAGATCTCTCGAGCCGAGCTCCTCTCCCTCCCGGGTCAGGGCCCACGTGTCGAGTCCCGACGGCACCCGGTGACGAAGATGCTCCGCCTCGCGCCTGCGGGCAGTCGGAGGAGAGCCCCCGAGGCCCGTCGCCGCGGGGACCTCCACGGCTTCCAGTCTGAAGTACCGGCTGGCCCTGTCCTCATACTCGCGTATCAGCCGGACCAGGTGACGACCTCGATCGCGCGGCGATCCCACGGCGAGCACGACCACTCTCACGAGAGTTCGCCCGTCAGCAGGGCCATCGCCGCCCGCACCGGCAGCGGCTCGGGTCCGTCCTCCTGCCAGGCGACATGCTCCGAGAGGTACCAGAGCGGCACATCGTCCGGCAGGCTGGCCGCCAGTTTACCGGCATCCTTCAGGGTGCAGACGATTCCGAAGCCGCCCGCCAGCGCCCGCAGTCGCCGCACCGTCCGCCGGTCGAACCGCGCGTGGTCCGGCAATGCCACGGTGTGCTCCACGGTGGGACACGCCCGGCGTGCCTGGGCGAAGAACGCCTCCGGCCACATGATGGCGGCAGCTGCGACGGTTGCGCGGGCCTCAGCGACTGCTCCAGCCGCCTGATTGACCGGCACCAGGGGCCCGGGCCGAATCCAGGCCGACACGATGGGAGGCCCCCCGGGCCACGCCGCCAGCTCGCTCAACCACCGGATTACCGGTCGAACGCGGCTGCGACCGGCTTCCGGCTCGCGCGCGGCCTGCGCGTCGTCTCTGCGGACCGCGACGAC
>CANPVW010000251.1 GCA_947581745.1 Candidatus Benthicola azotiphorus | reverse complement strand
TGCTCCGTCCGCTCGAAGGTCATCGCGCCTTCGCCAAAGTCCCACACCATCGTCTGGAACCTCCCGTCAGCGGCCGGGTCCTCGAAGCGGATCCGGCCCCGGTCCGAGGGAACCGCGAACGTCGCGGGTCCGATCGGCTGCAGGTACTTGGAGATCGGCCAGTCGCCCCAGTGAAGCCACAGGTCGCCGTCTTCGAGGGCCAGGCGGATGGGCTGCTCGCCGTCCGTGTATCGTCCCACGAACCGGCCGGCTCCCGCGACGTCCAGCTCGATCCCCCGCGGAAGGTCGATCGGGCCGGGGTCCTCACCGAGCGCCAGCGCGGCCACGCCCAGTCCGAGATCGATCCAGCCGCCGTACTCCTGGTTCAGCAGCAGGACCACGAAACGGTCGGCGTCCGGGAAGACGAGCAGGTTCGACATGAATCCCGGAAGGGCGCCCGTCTGTTCGATTCCCTCGTGCTCGCCGATTTCCTCCCGTCCCCACCCGTAGGGCCACTCCAGCGTCTTCCACGAATACAGGCGCTCGTCGGCTACGGCGCGGGCCCATCGCCACAGGTCGGGGGCGGTGGAGGAGAGGGCGCCGCTTCCGGTCGCGAGACCGAGGTCGACATCCATCGTCACGACCCGGTTCTCCGGTGGTGGCGCCGGCAGGTAGCCCGTCGCCCGCCCGGGCGCCGGGCCCGGGACGAGAAACAGCCCGCTTCCCGACATGCCCAGCGGGTCGAACAGCGCCGTCCGAAGGTACTCGCCGTAAGGCTGACCGCTCGCCCGCTCGATGACCCGGGCCAGCAGGGCGTACCCCGCGTTGCTGTATGCCTCGTCCGTGCCGGGATCGAACAGGAAGGGACGCTCCGCGATCCTGTCGACCAGCTCCTCCAGGGAGATCGGGGACTCCGGAGACTCGAACCAGTCCAGTGGATCGGGATCCCCGACCCCCGACTCGTGGAGCAGCAGCTGCCGGATCGTGATCTCGTCGGCGCGGGGAAAGTCGGGCGCGAAGCGGGCGAGCGGATCGTCGAGATCCACCCGGCCGTCAGCCACCAGTGTGAGGATTGCGGCCGACGTGAACGTCTTCGTGATGGACGCGATGATGAAGCGCGTGTCGGCGTCGTTGGGTGTCGCGGTCCCGGCGTCGGCCAGCCCGTAGGATTGAAGGACGAGGATCGAGTCGCGCGTCCCGACGAGTACGTTGCCGCTCAGCCTGCCGGCCTCGACGAGTGGAGCGAGATAGTCGCGCACCTCCCCGTCGAGCCGCTGCGCTTCGGGTCCCGCGGCCAGGGGCAGGTCGGGGCGCGGCTCGCCGTTCTCGGCAGCGGGCCGTGGCCCGCTGCATGCGACAAGCGCTCCGGCAATCAGCGCGACCGTCACGCTGCGGACCGGTCCGAGCATGCTGACCTCCCTTCATCTTCCTCCCCGACTTCCGGGACCGCGGACGGCCCGGGTCCGCTTCCATGTGTAAGCGATCCTGCGCCGCCCGGACAGGTCGAGGAAGCGGCGCTGAAGCGGTCCTGGCATTCACCTTGCCCGCACCGGGGCCCGGCGCGATCTTCGATCACGCCTGCGTCGCGGACGAGGCGCCCTCTCGAACACGAGCTTTATGGCGAATACGACGCACAAGAACAGCCTGTGGAAGGTGCTCGGCCTGTACGCGGCCGGCTCCTGGGTCGTGTTGCAGGTCGTGGACGTCCTCGCGCAGAACGCGGACCTCCCCGGCTGGGTGTTCAATCTCGCCCTCATTCTACTGATCATCGGCCTCCCGATCGTCGGCGCGACGGCCTATCTGCATGGGCTGGGCGGGCGGACGGAAGCGAAGGCCGCCAGCGCCGCCGCCGGTACGCGCGGCGCCCGGACCGGAACGCTCGGGCTCTTCACGTGGAAGAACGCGATCGGCGGCGGAATCGGAGCGATGGCCCTGTGGGGGGTGCTGGTGACGGGCTGGCTGTTCTTCGGCCCCGGCCCGAGCCGCGGGGCGACCGACGGGAGCCCGGCGGCCGCGGCGGACGTCGCGTCGCCATCGGACCTCCGCTCCGTGGCCGTCCTCCCGTTCACGACCCGCGCCCGCGAGGGAGACGAGGACGCGGTCATCTTCGCGGACGGAATGCAGGACGACGTGCTCACCCAGCTTTCGAAGATCGACTCTCTCACCGTCATCTCCCGCACCTCCGTGATGCAGTACGCGGGCACCACCAAGCCGATCCCGGAGATCGCGCGCGAGCTCGGCGTGGCCACGATCCTGGAGGGCGGCATCCAGCGTTCCGGCGACCGGGTGCGGGTGAACGTGCAGCTCATCGAAGCCTCGACCGACCGACACCTGTGGGCCGAGACTTATGACGAGGAGCTTACGGCCGCGAACGTGTTCGCGATCCAGAGCGACCTCGCGAAGAAGATCGCGGGAGCGCTGAAGGCGAAGCTCGCCCCGGAGATCGAAGCGCGCATCGACGCGAAGCCCACCGAGAGTCTCGAGGCGTACGACCTCTACTCGCGCGGGCAGTACGTCTACTGGGGCGTCCGTGGCAACACGACGGAAGGCATGGAGGAGGCGAGAGACCTCTACGAGGCGGCGGTCGCGGCCGACTCCACCTACGCAGCGGCCTGGGTCGGGCTGGCCGATACATACCAGAATCTGTCATCGCGGGGGATCTACTCCCTGGCGGAGGGCAGCCGAATGGCCTGGGAGGCCGTGGACAGGGCTCTGGCCCTGGACCCGGACCTGGCGGAGGCACACTCGAGGCGCGGCCTGCTGCTGTGGTTCGACAGGGGACGGCCGGAGGAAGCGGAGGACGAGCTCCTCAAGGCGCTGGAGCTCAATCCGGGTTCGTCGGTGATGCACATCCGGTACAGCAACCTGCTCAACGCGATGGGCCGGGATGAGGAGGCTGTGGCGGAGACGAGGCGAGCCCTCGAGCTGGATCCGATGGACTTGCGCTGGCGCATAACCCTGGCAGACCGACTGTTCTATGCGGGTGACTACGAGGAATCGCTGGCGGAGGCCCGGCGCGTGATCGAGATGGAGCCGAGAGTCGCCGGTGCGCATTACAACGCGGCATACGCTCTTGCCATGCTGGGCCGGTATGGCGAGGCGATCCAGGCTTTCAAGAAGGCGCACGAGATCGACCCCTCGCAGGCCAGCTACGCCACGGCGCTCGCATGGGGATGGGCGCTCGCGGGCGAGCGGGACTCGGCCCTCGCGGCGTTGGTCGGCGTGCCGGAGGACGGCGACAACCTGAAGGAGATCGCGATCGTCTACGGCGCGCTCGGCGACCTGGACACGGCCTTCGAATACATCGATCGCCTTGTCGAGGAGGCGCCCCAGCTCATGCGCCAGTTCACTTCCGACCCGACGGCCGATCCGCTCAAGGCCGACCCGCGGTATCAGCGGGCCCTCGAACGGGCCGGGGTGGAGTAGCGTGGAAGCGCGACCCCGGGCGAAGTCCCGAGTGTGACGATGAGCCTCACGCACAAGAGCACCCTGTGGAAGGCGCTCGGACTGTACGCGGCCGGTTCGTGGGTAGTCCTCCAGGTGGTGGACGTGCTGGCGCAGAACGCCGGCCTGCCGCCGTGGGTGTTCAGCCTCGCCCTCATCCTCCTGATCATCGGCCTCCCGATCGTGGGCGTTACGGCGTACCTGAATGGTGTGGGCAAGCGGTCCCCCGATTCCGGCGCCGCGGCGGCCGCGGTACGCGGAACGCCGAGTGCCCCCCGGCAGATGTTCACGTGGCGCAACGCGATCACGGGCGGCCTGGCCGCCATGGCCCTGTGGGGCGTGCTCGTCACGGGCTGGATGTTGCTCGGGCCGGGACGGGCGGAGCGCGCGTCGGGCGATACCGTCGGGGCGGTCGCCTCGACCGACACGAGCCCAGCCAGGGACCTTCGCTCGGTGGCCGTTCTCCCGTTCGCCACCCGCAGCGAGGACAAGCAGGACGAGTACTTCTCGGAGGGGATGCACGATGACATTCTCACCCAGCTCTCGAAGATCGACTCGCTCACGGTGATCTCACGTACCTCGGTGATGCAGTACGCAGGCACGACCAAGTCCATCCCCGAAATCGCGAGCGAGCTCGGAGTGGCGACCATCCTCGAGGGAGGCATCCAGAGGGCGGGGAACCGCGTGCGTGTCAACGTGCAGCTCATCGAAGCGGCGACCGATCGTCACCTGTGGGCCGAGACGTACGACGAGGAGCTCACGGCCGCGAACGTGTTCGCCATCCAGTCCGATCTCGCGAAGCAGATCGCGGGGGCGCTGCAGGCGAGGCTCAGTCCGGAGGAAGAGGCCCGGATCGAGGCCCATCCGACCGAGAGCACGGAGGCGCTGGACCTGTACTCGCGGGCCCGATACGTGATCTTCTCCGCCGCGGCCCGCGGTGAGGCTCTCAACCAGGCCCGGGACCTGCTGACCGAGGCCGTGGAGCTCGATCCTGGATACGCGCGAGCCTGGTCCCTGCTCGCCTCCGTGTACCTCACGATGGGGGCCCAGGGGTTGCTTCCCGACGAGGAGAGCGGCCGCCTGGCGGAGAACGCGGTCAGTCGTGCCCTGGAGATCGACCCGGACCTGTCCGATGCGCATTCGGCGCGGGCCCTGTGGCTCACACGAGAGCTCAGGTACGAGGAGGCTGAGGCGGAGAACCTGCGGGCGCTCGAGCTCAACCCGGGCTCGGCGGAGGACCACCGTCGCTACGCCCGACTTCTCCTGCAACTGAACAGGAACGACGAGGCGGTGCGGGAAGCTCGCCGGGCGGTGGAGCTGGATCCCCTGTCGCCCAACGCCCGGGCCTCCCTCGGCGATGCGATGTGGTGGGCGGGGGACTGGCAGGGAACGATCACGGAATCACGCAAGCTGATCGAGATGGCGCCCAACCTGGCGTATGCCTACTACAATTTGGGATATGGTCTGGCCATGCAGGGCCAGAACCAGGAGGCCATCGCGGCCTTTCGGAAGGCGCGCGACCTCGACCCGACCGATTCCCTGAACGAGCTCGGGCTGGCCTGGGCCTGGGCCAAGGCGGGGCAGCGCGACTCGGCGCTGGCCGTCCTCGCGGACATTCCGCAGGAAGCGGCCCTCCTCAAGGAGTTCGCGATCGTGTACGGAGAGCTGGGTGACCTGGACAAGGCGTTCGAGCTGCTGGACCGTGCGGCGGAGGAGGCTCCGGGCAGCATAGGCGCTTTGCAGAGTGACCACTCGGCCGATCCTCTGAAGGCCGATCCCCGCTACAGGAAGCTCCTCGCGAAGGTCGGGCTCGAGTAGCGACCCGCCACCCGATCTACAGGCACTTGTAGACCGGTCCGGTCTCTCCGCGTTCCAGGTCGAACGGTCCCAGCACCTGGGCGCTGTCCGTCAGCGTGACGCTGAGCCACAGGTGGTCGCCGTGCAGGATCCCGTCGTAGCGGGCGGGCCTCGGCACCACGTCTTCGCCCTCCCGCACCGGTCCGCCGTGTTCCTGCACGTGCTCGCCGGCCGCGGTCAGCAGCCCTTCCGAGCTGATCGTCCACCCGGGCTCGACCGTGCCGTGGGCGCAGTCGTATTCGAGTGTCCCTCCCGCGTCCGTGAGTACCAGCGCCAGGTGGGGGCCGCCCCATTCGCCCACGACGTCCGGGGCGGTGACGTCGGAGCATGCGACGGCGACGAGCGCAGCGCACACGGCCGCCGCCGCGCACATCGGAACCGGCGGTCCACGATGTCTGTTGTTCAAGCCGACTACCTCTCTGGGCCTGTTGCCGCCACGATCACGCACGATATCTTACCAATCATACCCCCCCATGCGTTCCATGCAGCGCCAGTCGTGCCACGTTCGCCCCCTGCCTGGCCGGCTCTCGTTCCCCGCGAGGAGCAACAGCCATGTCAAGGTCACGATCCAGCAGCATCTCGCTCCCTCTGTCCTTCATCCTCCTGATCTGCGGTGCCTGCGGCGGAGACGACGGCGGTCCCGAGGACAGCCAGACCGGAACCGTTCTTCAGGGGACCGTCACATCCTTCCAGGCCCAGGCAGTAGGAAGCGGGTTCGGGCTGGCCTGGACGGAAGGTGTGACGGTCGCTATCGGGTCGAAGTCGACACAGACGGATGCGAACGGCAATTTCACCCTGCGAGAGTTCGGCATCGACACGCAGAACGTGATCTTCTCCCGTGACGGGGGCAGCGGGATCTACGTGCTGAGCGGCATCGATCGCGGCGACTCGTTCCTGATGGATCAGATCCAGATCAACGGCGGGCAGGTCTCCACGCAGCACACCGGGACCTGGATCGGGACCGGTGGATCTTCGGACCCGAGCAGCCAGGGCCAGGTGGCGCTCACGATGCTGATCTCCCAGAACGGCAACTCTCTGACCGGCACGGCGAGCATCGGAGAGCCGGACAACACGTCGTGGCACATCAGTGGCACCGAGAACGGTCACTCGGTGGACGACGGCGAGATGACCGTGACGAGCACGAACAGCGATTGCGCGTCGGGGGTAGAGTTTTCGGGAACGTTCGTCGCCGACACCCTGAGCGGGACGTTCACGGAGGTTCACACGGCCGACCACCCTGACCCTGCGGCCGAGTGCGGAGATCCGGAGACCGGCACCTTCCGGGTGGTCAAGCAGTAAGCGCGAAGCTCGCGGCCAGTCGTCGGCGGGTTCGTGAACGCGCCCTGTTCCGCGGTTCTGGTCACTCCTGCGTCTCGCCGGCCTCCCGCTCGGCCAGGAACTGCCGGCACTCGATCTTCTCGAGCGTGCGCGACTCGTCCGTCTGGATCACGAAGTCGCCCCATTCGCCGGCCGGAGCCGGCTCGAACGTGTCGATGTCCTCCACCGGCTGGAGCACCACGATCATCCGGCTCGTCCCGGGGCGGTACGCCTCGAGATGCTCGGGCGTGCCGGTGCCGCGCTCGACGTGAAATCCGCCGACCATGTGGAGAATCAGGGCGTCCGGCTGCTCCTCCAGGTACCGGGAGATCCACCACGCCATCGTGGCGTCCCACAGCACCTGGCTGCTCAGCTGGTTGCCCATGTTCCCGTGCGAGCCGACGGGCGCCCGCGCCACGACCTCCTCGCCCTCCTCCGCTGCGAGCTCCTCGACCGGCACTCCGCACTTCATGCCTTCTTCCTCCATCACCTCGCTGATCACCTGGATCCACTGGTCGCGGTAGGCCTCGGAAGGCTGTCCGTAGGGCAGGGGGGCAATGTAGGACAGCGCCTCGGGACTCAGGTCGTTCAGCGACTCGCGGCCGTGCATCGTCACCCGCGTCGTGTAGCGCCGGGGCGCGTTGGCCGCGATCACGCTCAGGCCGTTCTGCTTCGAGAATTCGATCAGCGGCCGGTAGTCGGTCTCGTACCGCGGCCACGGCCGGCTGTCCGTGCGGAACGCCTTCTCGGTGATCAGGTCGGCGAGATACTCGTCGAGGACCAGCTGGACATCGTGCTGGAAGAACTCGAGCGACAGAGCGACCGGGCGAGGTGAGCCTCCGTTCGCTCCCGGCGATCCGTACGTCTCGAAAGCCCTCCTCAGCAGCTCGGCCTCGAGCATGTGGCCGGTAGGGTCGTCGTGCGCTTCGCCGATGAACACCACCTGGTGGTCGCCCATGGCGGCCATGATGTCGTCGATCGAGGCCGGCTGGCCGGCTCCGTCGTACACTCGGTATTCGCCGGCCACGTAGGCGGTGTCGCCGACTCCCGGAGACGAGTCCTGGGCGAGAGCCTGGGGGGCGATCATCAGAACGAGCGGCAGGGCCGCGAGCAGTTTCGTCTTGTTCATGGCGCGAGTATACGGCCGGAGCGCCCCGGAGCAAGCCCTGCGGTCGGCGCGGATGTCGAGGTCCCGGCGGCGGCCCGGAGAGCTACGGATCCGTGTCCGGGTCCGGCTTCCTTCTCAGCTTCTTCGCCGCGGCCCGTCGGCGCTTCTCCTCGAGGCGCTTCCGCTTCTCACGCGCCGGCGTCCGGGTGGGGATTCGCGGACGTTCTTCGCGGCCCGCTTCCTCCAGGGCCGCCCGCAGCCGATCCAGGGCCAACTGCCGATTCCGGTGCTGGCTTCGGGACTCACGGGCGGTGACGCTGATTCCCGAGGGGAGGTGCGTCAGGCGCACTCCGGACTCCGTCTTGTTCTGGTGCTGGCCGCCGGGTCCACCCGAGCGGAAGGTGTCCGCCCGGCATTCAGCGAGCAGATCGGCGTCGTCCTCCGGGACTTCGTACTCTTCGGGGAGAGTGGGGTCGGAAGTCATACCTGACAATAGGTTGCGCGCCGGCCCGCGGGAAGCCGGCCTTCCACGTGCGTTCCGGCGATCCGCCGGGCACTTCTCATCGCGTGTCGGTTTGAGTACGGTGGGGTCGAAATGCGGGCGGCATTTCAACACTCGGCCGAGGTACGGCCGGCTGGTCCCAGCCGGCGTTTCGAGGCCCACCCATTGCCCAGGAGGCTCCGAATGACGTTACGACCACTCACTGCAGTTCTGGCCTGCGCCCTGTGTCTGGCGGCGCTGATCCCGACGACCGCCGCGGCCCAGGAAGATGAACCGACGCCGATGATCTACGGCGCGTACTTCAAGTGCGACCTCAGCCCGAGTGCCGGTGTAAGCGAGATCATCCGGGACAACTGGGGCCCCCTCGTCCAGGCCCACATCGACGCGGGCGACCTGACGGCCTGGGGCTCTCTCGTTCACGGCACGGGCGGCGCCTGGAGCCGGGCGATCTACATGGTCGGGATGGACCGTGCGAAGCTGTTCGACGCCGTGGACGGCATGGTCGCGGAGTGGGGTGAGAAGGATCCCGAGTCGCTGGCGGCGTTCTGGGACGCCTGTGGAGAGCACGAGGATTACATCTGGAACTTCGTCACCGGGTCCGCGCCGGCGCAGGAAGTCGCGAAGCAGCGTCCGTCGACCGGGATGTCGACCTACTGGGTGTGCGACGAGAACCACGAGGCGCTCGCCGATCTGCTGCTCGAGGAAGTATACGCCGAACCGCTGAACGCGCAGGTGGAGTCCGGGTTGATCGACTCGTGGTCGTGGTTCGCCCACTTCATGGGAGACAAGTACCGGCGACTCCTCGTGACCGACGGCGCCAGCGAAGACGCCGTGCTGACGGCGCGCTCGAACGTGCTCGAATGGGTCGGCGAGCACAAATCGGAGCTGGCCAACGAGTTCGCGGGCGTGTGCAACGGGCACGTGGACTACCTGTGGAACATCGAGATGTCGGCCCCGTAAGTCTCCTTACGCATTGAAATAGACACAAACAGCTGAATTCGTTTCGAGGGGCGGCCGCGGATCGCGCGGTCGCCCCTTTGGTTTGGTCCCTGGCCCGGACGAGCGATCCTCCTTCCGCCGCCTTATATTGACTCGTCGGACCCCCCCCGCTTTCTGACCCGCACCCCCCTCCGGTGCAACGCATTCCTGCGGAGGTGGTCGATGAGAATCTCTCTGAGGGCCGTGCTGTTCGCGCTCGTGCTCGCCCTCCCGATGGTCCTGCTGTCGTGCGACGGTCAGGCCCCCTCGGAGCCGGTGACTCAGCTGGACGCGGTGACGGCCCGGTTCGACGCCTACAACGGCGGGCACGTGGTGACGGGCAAGGGTACGCTGTGGGTACCGGAGCCGAGCAACAACTGGATTAACATCGCCTTCAACGTGGTCCAGGGGCCCGATGGACAGGTTCACGGCCTGTGGCACCATCAGTTCCGCAGCCGTCGGTCCCGCGGGCGGATCATGGTCGAGGTCGGGTGCATGTCCGTGTCCGGCAACGAGGCCTGGTTCGCCGGCAGGGCCGTTCAGGCGGGCGCCGAGGGCAACATCGGCCGGTACTTCGGCCTTCGCGTGATCGACAACGGCGAAGGGGCGAACGCACCGCCCGACGAAATGACGCGCACCGTGTGGTTCCAGTACGATCCGCAGGTGGCGTGGGACTTCTGTTCGAACATGCCCACCGACAACCCGGTGTGGCCCCTCGACGGCGGCAACGTCCAGGTTCGTTGAGGCGCGGCAATTCACTCGAGTGAGGAGGACAGCATGATCCCGAGGTGGGTCCCGTTCCTGGCGTTGCCGGCCCTGGCGACGATCGCGGCGTGCGGACAGCAGAAGCCCGTCGATGCGGAGGCGGAGGCGGAAGGCGCGGCCGAGATGGCGGCGGTCGCGATGGATGTGGCCGTCGCCGACCGCGCTGCGGTCGAGCAGGCGATGGATGAGATCGAGGCGGCGTACATCGCGGCGTACAACGCCGGCGACGCGGCCGGGCTCGCCGACCTGTGGGCCGCGGATGGCACGCAGGCGCCGCCTTTGTCGCCTGTGCTCGATCCGGCCGGCATCGCGGAGACCTACGCCGCCTCCTTCGCGGCCGGCGTGCCGCAGGAGCTGAAGGTGATGCGGGAGGACTTCGTGGCCGCGGGCGGAGTTGCCGCGGCGTGGGGAGCGTTCGAGGTGACGGCCACCCCGCCGGAGGGCGAACTGATCGTCTCCTCGGGTCGCTACGGCGTCGTGTGCAGGCAGGAGCCGGACGGCACGTGGAAGATCTACCGTCACATGTTCAACTACGAGGTGCCTCCGCCGGGATACGGCGAATAGCGCCGGCGCCGGTCCGAACCTCCGGCCGGGCTTTCGCCGCCCGGCCGGAAGTTCCTGGTCCCTGTCCGCGTCGGACGCCGGTGGCCCGGAGCGGTCGGCCTAGGCTTCCCGCGGCGGTGACTCTGAGGGCCCTCGCCGGTGGTAGGCTCGCGCCGCCACCAGAGCGATGACAGCGAGCAGCGCGAGGGAGCCCACGCGGTACAGAGCCCTCAGCTCCGCGAGATCGACGAAGACGACCTTCCCGATCGCCAGTCCGGCGACCGCCAGACCGGTGACACGCACGGCTTTCACGTTCTTCCAGAAGCCGTAGGCCAGGAGTCCTCCCGCCAGGACGAGCCAGTACGCGCTCACCGCGAGCCCGGCCGCCAGCTCCGAACCGCCTCGCTCCAGCACGAAGGCGGGGATCTCGATCGTCCCGCCGGACAGGGCGACGCCGGCGGCCAGGAGCCAGGTCGCCATTCGCAGGTTGAATCCTCCGGGCCGCTCCCACCTCTGCTCCGTCTTCACCCACAGCGGTCCGGCGATGCCCACCGCCGAGGCCACGACCAGGTACATGGCTCCCGCCCAACGGCCGTACAGCGCCGGATCGCCGGCCGGTCGCTGCTCCGCGTTCGCCCCGAACAGGGCGTAGGTCGCCGCGCCGGCCAGGGCGGAGCCGGTCCAGCGGTTCTCGGCCAGCGGACCGGACCGGGTCGTCAGCGCGGCGAACGCCGCCAGAACGGAGAGGCCCGCGGCGCAGCCGAGCCAGCTCCACTGGGCGAAGATCCCGACCGCGAACGCGCCGAGTCCGGCCAGGTGCATGGCGGCATTCCGGCGCAGGATGCCGGGCGCCAGAAACAGGAGTCCGATCGCCAGCGCGACCTCCAGCGGAAACGCGTCCGCCGGCGGCGGCAGCGCGATGGTCGCTGCGGCAGCCCAGGCGATCGCCGTGCCGTAGAACATCGCGTTCGACCCGATCCCCAGCGGCTCGTCCGCGTGCAGCCTCGCTCCCGTCTCCTCACCCACGCGGATCGCGCCCTGCCACACGGGCCACGCCAGGGCCGCGGGCCCCACCACGAACAGCCAGGCCCTCCAGCCTTCCGCCCACTCGGCCCCC
>CANPVW010000250.1 GCA_947581745.1 Candidatus Benthicola azotiphorus | reverse complement strand
CCCCGCCGCTCCCCTCGGAACGTCGTCGGACCTGATGGTCGGAGAGCCTGCCATCGCCATAGGGAATCCGTTCGGCTACCTGCTGGCGAACGCCGAGGCCACGGTGACCGCCGGCGTGATATCCGGGGTGGGTCGCGACATCCGCTCGGCCGACGAACGGCAGACGCTTCTGGCCGACATGGTGCAGACGGACGCCTCCATCAACCCCGGCAACTCCGGCGGGCCGCTGGTGAATGCCGATGGCAGGGTCATCGGGGTCAATTCGAACATCTTCTCGCGCTCCGGCGGATCGGAAGGACTCGGATTCGCGATCCCCATCGATCGCGCACTCCGCGTGGTGGACGAGCTGCGCCGCTTCGGCCGCATCCGGCGGCCGTACGTCGGCGTCGATCCCATGGCGGTCCAGTCGGACACGCTGGCGTCCTCCGAGACCCTGGTTCGCCGCGTGGCGCCCGGCTCGTCCGCATCCACCGCGGGACTGGAGCCGGGCGACGTGCTGGTCACCATCGGCGGTCGACCGGTGGCCAGTCCGCTCGACTGGGAGGTCGGACTGCTCGACGCGGGCGTCGACTCGGACGTGGACGTGGTCTACCGACGGGACGGAGCGGAACGACGCGCGCGGCTCCGCATCGAGGAGCTGCCCTCTGAATCGGCGGAACGCCTGCAGGTCCTGGCCGGGCTGGAGCTGATCACGGTCGACCCCCAGATCGCGGTCGAACGACGCCTCGACGTCGACTCCGGAGCCATGATCGCGAGCATATCGCAGCGGAACGCGGCTTACACCGGAATGCGGGAAGGAGATGTGATCGTGGCGGTGAATCGCCGACAGGTTACTTCGGCGGAGGATGTCGCCGACCTCTTCCAGTATTACTCCGGACGTAGTAGCATCCGGGTCAGCGTCTACCGGGACGGGAACATCTACATTACCACCTTCTACGTACAGTAATTTGTCAGCCACACAAGACCGCTATCCGCATCCGCTGATCGAACGCTACGCGTCGGCGGACATGGCCGATGTCTTTTCACCGGCACGGCAGGCCCGGCTGTGGCGCGACCTGTGGATCGCGCTGGCAGAGACCGAGCGTGAGCTGGGCGTGGACGTCCCGGCCGAGGCGATCGCCGCCATGCGGGCGGCGCGCGACGAGGTCGACCTGGGGCGGGTCGCCGAGCTGGAGCGAGAGCTGCGCCACGACGTGATGGCCCACGTCCATCATTTCGGCGAGCTCGCCCCGGATGCCCGACCCTTCATCCACCTCGGTGCGACCAGTTGTTACGTGACGGACAACGCGGGGCTGATCCAGCTGCGGGACGGCCTTCGAATCGTGCGCGCGCGCCTGGTAGCGGCCGTGGCGGCCCTGGCCGGGTTCGCGGAGCGCTGGAAGGACCTCCCTGCCCTCGGATACACCCATTGGCAGCCCGCGCAGCCCACCACGGTCGGCAAGCGGGCGGCGCTGTGGCTGCACGACCTGTTGCTCGACGTGGAGCAGGTCGATCGGGCACTCGGGGAGCTGCGCTTCAGGGGAGCCCGGGGCACCACGGGCACCGAGGACACCTTCCTCGAGTTGCTGGGCGACGGGGCGAAGGTGGACGAGCTCAACGCCAGGCTGGCCTCGCACTTCGGGTTCGAAGGCACGTACGACGTGGTCGGCCAGACCTATCCGCGAAAAGTGGATCACAGGGTGCTCTCGATCCTGGCCGGGATCGGGGCGAGCACCGCCAAGTTCGGAACCGACGTCCGCGTGCTGCAGAGCTTCGGCGAGATCGAAGAGCCGTTCGGCAGCCACCAGATCGGGTCCTCGGCGATGCCTTACAAGCGCAACCCGATGCGCTCGGAGCGCATCTGCGGCCTGGCGCGCCACCTGTGCAGCCTCGAGATAGACGCGTCGTGGACGGCGTCCGTCCAGGGCCTGGAGCGCACGCTGGATGACTCGGCGAATCGGCGGATCTCGATCCCGGAGGCCTTCCTGTGCGCCGACTCGGTCCTGCAGATACAGGCCAACGTGGCCTCCGGGCTCGTGGTGCACGAGGCGGTGATCGCGGCCCGGCTGGCGCGGTCCCTGCCGTTCCTGGCGGTCGAGCGGATCCTGATCGCCGGCGTGGCCCGGGGCGGGGACCGGCAGGACCTGCACGAGAGGCTCCGACGGCACGCGATGGAGGCTCGCGCCAGGATGGATGAAGGCGCCCCGGACAATGACTTCTTCGATCGGGTGGCCGGAGACGCGGCCATCGGGCTGACGGGCGCCGACCTGGAGGCGCTGGCCGACCCGTCGGCGCTCACGGGCAGGGCCCCTGAACAGGTGGATCGCCTGCTCCGCGGACGCGTGGACGAACTCCTGGCGTCGGTCGAGACCGACGTACCCGGATCGACGGACCTGCGCGTCTGATGGGGCCCGGCGCATTCCCGGAAAGGACGCGGTGAACCGAATGCCGGCGGTGCAGAGAACCGACCTCCCCTTCCCGCTCCTGCGGCGAGGGAAAGTGCGCGAGATGTACGATCTGGGAGACCACCTCCTGCTCGTGGCGAGCGACCGAATCAGCGCCTTCGACTGCGTGATCCCGCAGCCGATCCCCGACAAGGGCGCGGTCCTCACCCAGATGTCGAGGTACTGGTTCGACCGGACCGGGCACATCGTCCGGAACCACTGCCTCAGCGCGGACCCCGACCGGATCGTGGAGCTGGAGCCGCAACTCGCTGACACGCGTGACCGGTGGGCCGGGCGCGGAATGCTGGTCCGGCGCGCCGACCCGTTCCCGGTCGAGTGCGTGGTGCGCGGTTTCATCACGGGATCGGCGTGGAAGGAATACCGGGCCAGCGGGACGCTGGCCGGCGAGCCACTGCCCG
Source organism: Candidatus Benthicola azotiphorus (assembly GCA_947581745.1). Taxonomy (GTDB): domain Bacteria; phylum Gemmatimonadota; class Gemmatimonadetes; order Palauibacterales; family Palauibacteraceae; genus Benthicola; species Benthicola azotiphorus. The sequence continues at coordinate 9,957 of CANPVW010000250.1, read as the reverse complement.
AGGGCCTCGTCGAAGCGCAGGAGCTGGAGGAACCGGTGTTTTCTCCCGCCACCAAGGCCGAGGAGGGGCACGATGAGAACATCACGTTCGAGCAGGTTCGCGGGCTGGTCGGCAGCAAGGTCGCCGACTTCCTGAAGCAGACGAGCATCGATCTGTACCTGTCGGCGCGCGAGCACGCCAGGCGGAACGGAATCCTCATCGCCGACACGAAGTTCGAATTCGGCACGTCGCCGACCGGCGAGCTGTTGCTGATCGACGAAGCGCTGACGCCGGACTCTTCGCGCTTCTGGCCCGTCGGCGAGTACGAGCCGGGCAGCACCCCACCGTCTCTGGACAAGCAGCCGGTGCGGGACTACCTGGAGCAGCTGGTCCAGGCCGGAGAGTGGGACCGGCAGCCGCCGGCACCCGATCTCCCCCCATCCGTCGTGTCCTCCACCTCCGCGCGATACCGCGAGGCGTTCGAGCGGATCACGGCCCACCCTCTTCCGGAGTTCTGATGCCAGACCGGACGCACAGACCCCTGCCCACGTGGCGCGACGACGACCGGCTCCGGGACGAATGCGGCGTCTTCGCGATCAGCGGCGCGGAGCGGGCGGCCGAGCTGGCATTCCTGGGCCTCTACTCTCTTCAGCACCGCGGGCAGGAGTCCGCCGGCATCGTCGCCATCGATTCCGGTGGAACGGCCCGCGCCCACAAGGGGATGGGACACGTCAGCGAAGCGTTCGACGATACGATCCTGGCGGGACTGCCGGGTGACCTGGCCATCGGCCACGTGCGATACTCCACCTCCGGCAGCTCGAGCCTGCGGAACGCGCAGCCCGTGCTGGTCAATTACCGATACGGCAGCATGGCCCTGGCCCACAACGGCACGCTGACGAATGCGGGCGAGCTCGGCGAACGCCTCACCGCCGAAGGCGCCATATTCCAGACGGAGAGCGACTCGGAAGTCGTGATCCACCTGATCGCCCGCTCACGGCGCGATGTCCCGGATCACCAGGTCGACGACTCGCTCTCCCAGCTGGCCGGCGCGTTCTCGCTCGTGCTGACGGTGGGGCGCACTCTCTACGCCGCGCGGGACGCGAGGGGTTTCCGGCCGCTGGTCCTCGGTCGGCTGGGAGATGCGATCGTCGTAGCGTCCGAGACCTGCGCCCTGGACATCATCGGCGCGCGGTACGAGCGTGACGTGGAGCCGGGTGAGGTCCTCAAGATCGAGGACGGCGTCATCCAGAAGCTGCGTCCGCTGGAGCCCGCGCCGCACTCCCCCTGCCTGTTCGAGCTCGTGTACTTCGCGCGACCGGACTCGCGGATCTGGGGCTGCAGCGTGGACCGGGCGCGGCGGGCATTCGGCAGGCAGCTGGCGCGGGAGCATCCGGCGGATGCCGACTGTGTATTCGCGGTGCCGGATTCCTCCAACTCGGCGGCCCTGGGCTACAGCGAGGAATCGGGGCTGCCGTTCGAGCTCGCTCTGATCAGGAACCACTACGTCGGCCGCACGTTCATCCACCCGGGCCAGGCCGGACGCGACTTCCGGGTCCGGGTCAAGTACAACCCGGTCACCGAGCTGATCGAGGGACGGCGGGTAGTCGTGGTCGACGACTCACTGGTCCGCGGCACGACGAGCCGCGGCCTCGTCGCCCTCCTCCGGGAAGCCGGTGCGAGGGAGATCCACTTCCGGGTCGCGTCGCCGCCGATCATCGCTCCCTGCTACTACGGCATCGACATGCCGACACGGGAGGAGCTGATCGGCTCGACCCACTCGGTGGAGCAGATCAGGCAGCACCTGGGCGTGGAATCGCTCGGATACCTGTCACTCGAGGGGATGCGGGCGATGGTGGCGGAGCACGGACCGTTCTGCGAAGCGTGCTGGACCGGAGACTACCCTGCTCCGCTCGTCGACATCGAGAACGGATCGGTGGTCGGAGCTCGCGTTCCCTGAGGCGCCGATGCGCGCCATTGACACCGCATTTCAATCCAAGAGACGAGACCGATGAAGCACGTCTACTTCTTTTCCAAGGGACTGACGGACGGGGATCGGACCCAGAGCGCCCTGCTCGGAGGCAAGGGCGCCAACCTGGCGGAGATGACCCGGCTCGGGGTGCCGGTGCCGCCCGGCTTCACGATCACGACGGAGGTGTGCCGGCATCACCTGATCACGCACGAGATGCCGGAGGGGACGGATGCGCAGGTCGAGGATGCGATCCGGCGGCTGGAGCGGCTGTCGGGCAAGAAGTTCGGGGGAGCCGAGGACCCGCTTCTCGTGTCCGTGCGGTCCGGGGGCGCCGTTTCGATGCCGGGCATGATGGACACGATCCTCAACCTGGGACTCAACGACGAGACCGTCGAGGGACTGGCCCGGGTTTCCGGCAACGCCGCCTTCGCGTACGACAGCTACCGGCGATTTCTCCAGATGTACAGCGACGTCGTGCTGGAGCTGGATCATGACGCCTTCGAGAGCATCCTCGGGGAGGCGCGCCGCCAGGCCGGCGTCGAGACCGACTACGAGCTGGAAGGCGATGCACTCCGCAGCGTCGTCCGGGGCTACCGCGAGCTGATCGACCGGGAGAGCGAGGCGCCGTTCCCTCAGGACCCCGAGGAGCAGCTGTGGGGAGCGATCGAGGCGGTGTTCCGCAGCTGGCGCAACCCCCGGGCCCAGGCTTACCGGAAGACCTACGGAATCCCGCATGATCTGGGCACCGCCGTAAACGTGCAGACCATGGTGTACGGCAACCGGGGCTCGGACAGCGGCACCGGCGTGGCGTTCACCCGCAACGCGGCGGACGGAGAACCCAAGCTGTTCGGCGAGTTCCTGATCAACGCCCAGGGCGAGGACGTGGTGGCGGGAACCAGAGACCCGCTGTCGATCGACCAGATGCGCGAGTACCTCCCCCGGTCGTTCGACCAGCTGAAGGAAACGGCGGAGCGCCTCGAGAAACACTACCGCGAGATGCAGGACCTCGAGTTCACGGTGGAACAGGGAACGCTGTACCTGCTCCAGACCCGCACCGGGAAGCGAACGGCCCGCGCGGCCGTGCGCATCGCGGTGGACATGGCGAACGAGGGGCTGATCACGCGCCAGGAGGCCGTCCTCCGGGTGGAGCCCGAGCGCCTCGAGCAGGTGCTTCACCCGATGGTGGACCCGTCGGCCGACTACACGCCTCTTGCCGAGGGGAACCCCGCTTCGCCCGGGGCGGCCAGCGGCCGCGTCGTGTTGTCGGCAAAGGAAGCGGTGGAGCGGGCCCGGGAGGATGATCCCGTCATCCTGCTGCGTACCGAGACCTCGCCGGACGACTTCGAAGGCATGGTGGCCGCCGTCGCGATCGTGACCAGTCGAGGGGGCAAGTCGAGCCATGCTGCCGTCGTGGCCCGCGGGATGGGAAAGTGCTGCGTGGTCGGCACCAAGGAACTGGAGATCGACGAGGAAGCGGGTGAGATCCGCGCGCGCGGCCGGACCGTCCGGCGCGGCGAGTGGATCACGGTGGACGGCGCCTCCGGCGAGATCATCGAGGGCCGGATTCCGACCGTCAAGCCGGAGCCGGGAGCCGACTTTCACGAGCTGATGGGCTGGGCGGACGAGTGCAGGCGCCTGCGTGTGAGGACGAACGCGGACAATCCGGCGGACGCCGCGACCGCTCGCGGATTCGGGGCGGAAGGCATCGGGCTGTGCCGCACCGAGCACATGTTCTTCGGAGACGAGCGCATCGACGCGGTTCGCGAGATGATCCTGGCCGACGACAAGTCGGGCCGGGCAGCCGCCCTTGCCAAGCTGCTCCCGATGCAGCGCTCGGACTTCGTGGGGATCTTCCGGGCCATGGATGGACTTCCGGTCACGATCCGTCTGCTGGATCCGCCGCTGCACGAGTTTCTCCCCTCCGAGCGGGACGAGATCGAGAGACTGGCGCTCGGGCTCGGTCGCCCGGAGGCCGAGCTCGAGGCCGCCGTGGCCAGGCTGCACGAAGCTAACCCGATGCTCGGACACCGGGGCTGTCGCCTCGGCTACTCGCACCCGGAGATCACGGCGATGCAGGCCCGGGCGATCATCGAAGCGGCTCTCGATGTGGCGGAGGATGGAGTCGACGTCCGGCCCGAGATCATGGTCCCGCTCGTCGGACACCTGGACGAGTTCGACAACCAGAAGGCAATCATCGACGCAGTGGCCCGCGAGGTGTTCGCCGAGCGGGACCGCAGGGTGGACTACCTGGTGGGCACGATGATCGAGCTCCCGCGAGCCTGCCTCACCGCCGGGGCCATCGCCGGACCGGCCGAGTTCTTCTCGTTCGGAACCAACGACCTCACCCAGACCACCCTCGGCCTTTCCCGGGATGATGCCGGCAGCTTCCTTCCGCTGTACGTGGAGGCGGGGGTCTACGCGCGTGATCCGTTCCAGTCCATCGACACGGAAGGCGTCGGGCGGCTGATGGCGCTCGCGGTCAGCGAGGGTCGGGAGGCGCGCCCGTCCCTGAAGATCGGCATCTGCGGGGAGCACGGAGGCGATCCGCCCTCGGTCGAGTTCTGCCACGCCCTCGGGATGGACTACGTCTCCTGCTCGCCCTTCCGGGTGCCGGTCGCCCGTCTCGCGGCGGCGCACGCGGCGCTCAAGGAACAGGGGGCGGACGGCAAGATGGAGAGAACCTGATGGATCCGGCCACTCGGGGTGATCTGGAGGCCTGGCTGCACGGCCTGCCCAAGGCGGAGCTGCACCTGCACCTGGACGGATCGCTGCGCCCGTCCACGATCCTGGAGCTGGCGGAAGACGCCGGCGTGTCTCTTCCCTACGCCGACGAGCGCTCGCTGTACGACTACCTGTTCGTGCAGGACGGGCGTGACCTGGTGGACTACCTGAAGCGATTCGAACTCACGCTCTCGGTGATGCAGACAGCGGAGTCGCTGGAGCGGACCGCTTTCGAGCTGTGCGAGGACGCGGTGTCCGAGAACGTCCGCTACCTGGAAATCCGCTACTCTCCGGTCCTCCACCAGCAGGGCGACCTTTCGCTCGAGGAGGCCGTCGAGGCGCCCCTTCGCGGCGTCCGGCGCGCCGAGGCGGAGCTCGGTGTGAAGGCCGGGCTGATCGTCTGCGCCATCCGGAACTTCCCGCCGTCGACCTCGGTCCAGCTGGCGGAGCTCGCTGTCGCTTTCAAGGGTCGCGGTGTGGTGGCCTTCGACCTCGCGGGTGGGGAGGCCGGGAATCCGGCCCTCGACCACGTCGAGGCTTTTCGAGTCGCCCTGCGCGGCAACCTCGGCGTCACCATCCACGCGGGGGAGGCCGCCGGAGCCGACTCGATCGCCCAGGCCCTGCACGAGTGCGGGGCACACAGGATCGGACACGGCACGAGGCTGTACGAGGACCCCGAGCTCCTCGAGTACGTGGCGGATCACCAGGTCCCCATCGAAGTCTGCCTGACGAGCAACGTGCAGACCCACGCCGTGGAGAGCTTCGACGACCATCCGTTGCGCCGCTACTTCGACGCCGGCATTCCGGTCAGCCTGCACACGGACAACCGGCTCATGAGCGGCACCACGCTGACGCGGGAGTACGCGAGGGCCGCCGAGCACCAGGGATTCTCGGAAGACGGGCTGGTCGAGCTGGTCCGGAACGGGTTTCGGAGCGCCTTTCTGCCGTGGCGACAGAAGCAGGACCTGCTCGACCGAATCGACAGGGAACTGGGCTCCGCCGGGACCTGATCCGTTACCGGGCCGTTGCGCCTCGGATACCGGTCGGAGACCGCCGTCGCCCAACTTGTGGACGGGCCGAGAATTCGCTTCCCAATCTGATTCAACTAGAGGAATTATCTGCTCTTGCGGGCACACCCGGCGTCTGTTACTAATGGGTCTATCCTTGATCGTACGCGGGAATTCAACGGAAGATTCCATGTCCGCGGAGAGAGAGGGCCCTTCCAATCTTCGAGGTCCGCTCAGCGCGGCCGTAGTGCGGGCGCGCCGAGGATACGCTCGTCTTACCCATCTTCAGACAGGAGCATCGGGCTCATGAGACCCAAACCACGTCGGATTCTGCCGGCGGTCCTGGCCCTGGCCGGTCTGTTCGCCTTTACGACGCTCGGTCACGCGCAGAGTGTGACCACGGGCGCCGCGGGCGGCAAGATCACCGACCAGATGGGCGCGCCGCTGGCCAACGCCAGCATCATGTTCACCTACGACGCCACCGGCTTCCGGGTGAGCGGGATCACCAACGAGCGCGGCCTGTTCAACCTGCAGGGGCTGCAGCCGGGCTCGTACACAGTTCAGGTGAGCCTGATCGGCTACCGCACGGAAACGCGGAACAACGTGTCGATCGGCCTCGGCCAGTCGTACCGGCTCGACGCGAGCCTGGAACAGACGGCCGTCGAGCTGGAGCCGCTGGTCGTGCAGACCGATCAGATGTCGGCGGAGTTCTCGCCGACTCGGACCGGTACCTCGACGACGATCAACGAGCAGCAGCTGGAAGATCTTCCCACGCTCGACCGCCGGTTCACCGACCTCGCCAAGCTGACTCCGCAGATCGTGGCCACGGATGCCAACGCGGGTCTCGGCCTCAGCGTGGTGGGGCAGAACAACCGGTACAATACGATCCAGATCGACGGCTCGACCGTGAACGACCGGTTCGGACTCGGCGCGACGGGCGCGGCGGGCGGACAGGCGAACGGCAAGCCGATCGGTTACGACGCGGTCAAGGAGTACCAGGTCCTGCTGTCGCCGTATGACGTGCGACAGGGGAACTTCACGGGCGCCCTGATCAACGCGATCACGAAGAGCGGCGGAAACGACTTCTTCGGGTCGGCGTTCGGCTTCTATCGGAGCCAGGACCTGGCCGGCTCTCCGCTCTCCGACAGCGAGTTCAAGACGTGGCAGTACGGCGCCTCGGTCGGCGGACCGATCGTGCACGACCAGGCGTTCTTCTTCGCGAACGCCGAGTTCCAGTCGGCCTCGACGCCTGCCACGGGCCCCTACATCGGCGCCCCGTCGAGCGTCTCCGGCGTCATTCCCAGCCAGGCCGACATCACCGCCATGAACGCCGTGCTCTCCTCGAAGGGCATGCAGCCCGGTTCGGGAGACGCCGTCACGAACGAGAACCCGCTCACGAACCTGACGCTGCGCGCCGACTGGAGCCTGGGCGACAACAACCGTCTCGTGTTCCGTTACACGTACAACTACGCCGGGTTCGACGTGTTCAGCCGCACGACGTCAACCAGCAACCCGTCGTTCCGGTACCAGAACAACGGCTACCAGTTCACCAACAAGACGCATAACCCGTCGCTCCAGTGGTTCACCAACTTCTCGAACGGCAACGCGAACGAGTTCCGGCTGAGCTACAATCGGCTCCGGGATGCGCGCGATCCGAACGAGGAGGCGCCGCAGGTGCTGGTGAACGGGTTCAACAACGGCACGAACGATTACGGCATCCTGACGGGAGCCGAGCAGTTCTCGCAGGGGAACCGCCTCAACCAGGACATCCTGGAGCTGACGGACAACTTCACCTTCGCGCCGATGGGCGATCACACGATCACGGTCGGAACGCGAAACGAGTTCTACAAGGTGTACAACCTGTTCGCGCAGTCGTCCTACGGCGTGTACACGTTCGATGACCTGGCCGGCTTCCAGTCGGGCGGAATCAACGACGCGTCCTTCTACATCGTCAGCGGTCAGCTGACGGGCGGCCCCGTGCTGCCGGCCGAGTTCAAGGCGGGCCAGTTCGGGTTCTACGCCCAGGATCAGTGGCAGGCGTCGCCGCAGTTCGCGCTGACGTTCGGCCTCCGCGTCGACATCCCGGTGTTCTTCGACCAGCCCGCCTACGCGGCGCAGGTCAACCAGGACTTCGACAACCCCGACGTGCCGTCGGGACAGTTCCTGTTCAACCCGAGGGTCGGGTTCAACTGGGACATCGACGCCGAGCAGAAGCAGCAGTTGCGCGGCGGCATCGGGCTCTTCACCGGAAACCCGGCTTACGTGTGGATGTCCAACGCGTACAGCAACAACGGAACCGGAATCGGGATCCTGCAGTGCGGCGCGACGAATCCGAACGGATTCGCGCCTGCGTTCAGTTCCGACCCGTTCGGACAGACCCTGAGCTGCGTCGACGCGGCCGGCAGTCCGACCGTCGGGATCGGGGACGGGACGTTCCTCGGCGAAATCGACCTGATCGGGAAGGACACGAAGTATCCGCAGGTCATGCGCGCCAACCTGGCGTACGACCGACGGCTGCCCAAGGACTTCCTCCTCACCCTCGAGGGGATCTACAACAAGGGCATCAACGACTACTTCATCGTCAACCGGAACTTCGGCGCCTCCGGGTTGGGCTCCTCGGTCGGCACCGACCCCAACACCGGCCGCGTGCTGTACGGCACGCAGAACGACACGGGCCGTTCCGACCCGGATTACTTCCGGGCCAGCGTCTACGGCACGGGCAGCACCGGCGTGTTCGATCTCCTCAACACGAGCAAGAACTGGTCGTACAACATGACCGTCGGGCTGCAGAAGTTCATCGGACCGAACCTGCGCCTGGCAGGCGCCTACACGTACTCCAAGTCGAAGGACGTGCAGAGCTTCACCTCGAGCCGCGCCACGTCGAACTGGCGCTTCGGCCGGATGATCTCGGGCGATCAGCTGGTTGACGAGGCGGAGACGTCGTCGTTCGATCGCCCGAGCAAGGTCACGCTCTCGGGCACGTACGAGTTCCCGTGGGAGAACTGGCCGACCACGTTCTCGCTGGTCTACATCGGCTACTCGGGAACGCCGTACACCTACATTTCCGGTGGCTCGAGCGGGCGCGGCGACCTGAACGCGGACGGCATCAACGCCAACGACCCGCTGTATGTGATCACCGGGCCGAGCGATCCGCTGATGACGTGGAACGACCCGGCGGACGCCGCGGCCTACGACGCGCTGATTTCGGCCAACTCCTGCCTGAACGAACAGCGCGGGACCATCATGCAGCGGAACAGCTGCCGCAACCCGTGGCAGAACTTCCTCGACCTGTCGGTGACGCAGGGTCTCCCGGCGATCGCCGGCAACAACCGGTTCTCCGTGCAGCTCGGCGTCTTCAACTTCCTCAACCTGCTGAACAGCGATTGGGGACAGATCAAGACGGCTGGCGGCGGGGTGTTCGACTCGCAGACCATCGTCCAGGTTACGGACGCGGTCAATGGCGTGCCGAACTTCGACTACAGCGGTCCGACTCCGGATGAGACGTTCGTCAACAACGGCGACAACCGGAACTCGTGGCAGCTGCAGCTGATGGTCCGGTACGAGCACGGTCCGAAGCTGTTCTAGCAGCACGGCCAGTCATGGCCACGAGCAGAACGGGGGGTCGGCAACGCGCCGGCCCCCCGTTCTTTCTTTCCGTCGCTCTCGTTCCGGTGCGCTGAAGCCCGGTCGCGGGCCCGGTCCAGCGATCGCGGATCAGCCGTCGGCCGCGAGGTACTCGCCGGCCAGGTCCACCCACTCCCGATTGCCCATGTAGAGCGGCGTGCGCTCGTGCAGCGCCTCTGGTTGAATCGAGGAAATGTCCCGCGCCCCGTCGGTGGCGCGCCCTCCAGCCTGCTCGCAGATCATGGCCAGCGGGGCGGCCTCGTACAGGAGCCGCAGCTTCCCCTTCTCGTTCCTGCTGTCGGCGGGATACATGAACACCCCTCCATACAGCAGCGTGCGGTGGAAGTCGGCCACGAGGGAGCCGACGTAGCGGTGGGAGAATCCGTGGCCGTTGCCGTCGTCGCCCCTGAAGTGCCCGACCAGGGCCTTCTGCCCGTCGCTCCAGCGTGGGTAGTTCCCCTCGTTCACGCTGTAGATCCTCTTGCCGGGCTCGGGTATGCGGATCTCCCGGTGTGACAGCAGGAATTCTCCGATCGACGGATCGAGCGTGAATCCGGCCACCCCCTGGCCGGTCGTGTAGACCAGCACCGTGGAGGATCCGTACATCACGTAGCCGGCCGCCACCTGTTTGTATCCCGGCTGCAGACAATCCGTGAG
>CANPVW010000249.1 GCA_947581745.1 Candidatus Benthicola azotiphorus | reverse complement strand
GAAGAAGATGACATCCGGATCGCCACACGACGATACATCGGCCAGGTCGACGACGCGCAGGTCGACGTCGCCGAAGAACGAGATCACGGCGCGCTCGCGCCGCTCGATGGCCGCCTCGATGGCCGGCAGGCATCCGGTGCCGTACGCGGCGCACAGCGGCTCGAGACCCCGAGGGCCACGGCTCGCCGGGACGACCGCGGCGCCGACGGCCAGTCGTCGGGCGAGCAACCGCAGAAGTCCACCGGGAACGAAAGGCATGTCAGTAGCGAGCACGATCGCGCCCCGCAACCCTTCCTCGGCCGCCCACGAGACCGCGGTGTGCAGCCCTCCGAGCGGCCCGATTCCGGGCAACAGATCGGGCCTGACGGGGAGGCCGTGAGACGCGTGTCCCGCCTCGTCGTTCGCCACGACCCCGACGCGATCCGACACCGTGGCCAGTATCCGGGCCGTCCGTTCGACGAGTGACAGTCCGTCGAGGTCCGCGAACGCCTTGTCGGCGCCGAAGCGTTGGCTCCGGCCACCCGCGAGGACGACGCCCAGGATCGAGGTCCCGCCGGAGTCCGTCATCGTCGGGAAGCGTCCTCGGGCCAGAAGTAGACCGGGTCTTCGCGCCGTGCACGGCCTACCAGGGCCACCCGCCCGGCGCGGGCGACCGAGACGGCCAGATCGGTCGGTACCGAGCGCGACACCAGCGCCGCGACCCCCGCTCTGCATGCCTTGGACGCCATCGCACCCGAGATGCGCGAGCTCAGAAGGAGGATCGAGCTCGAGATGGCTTCTCCCGCGATCGCGGCACTGCCGACGAGTCGGTCCACGACGTGGTGCCTGCTCACGTCCTCGACTACACAGGCCAGCTCTCCTCGGACAGCCAGGGCTCCCGTATGCATGCCTCCCACGGCGGAGCGCAGCGGGGCTTCGGCGAACATGTCACCGAACCAGGATGCCAGGGTCGGCCGGTCTTCGAGAAGCGGACGGATCGCCGAAAGCGCCGACGGGGCCCGACGCACTGGATCCCCTTCCGAGGACGAATACGGAGCTGCTGCGCCGGCGTGGACATCACCACCCTCCGGGACGGTGCTCGCGAGGCGGTCGGTCGCCGGGGAGGTCAGCCGAAGCGAGACCAGGGCGGCGTATCCGGACTCGGGCCGCTCCACAGTCAGGTTCTCTATCTCCATCCGGTCCCTGACCATGCCTTCGCAGATCAACCATCCCGTGGCGAGGGTCGGAAGGTGCAAGGGCGTGCAGCTCAGGACGAACGTGCCGCCATCCTGCACGTGGATCCGGACGAGACCTTCAGGAGGCAAGGTCCCCGCGGGATCGAATTCGGACTCACCGCCCACCCGGCCCCCGACCGAATCAGAAATAGTAGTACAGGCTGGCTGACAGCTCGAAGTTGTTCGTCCACTGAGACTGGGACGGAGCCACGGAGCCTGTGTCGAGGATGTTCTGAAGCACATCGATCCGGAACCAGCCTTCGGGCGTCTTGATCCGCCACAGGTGGTCGCGGGCTTCGAAGGCGAGTCCGAGACGACTCGACACGTCGACTTCGGCGCCGATTCCGAGCTGCACCTTGGCGACGGTGCCGATCTCGTATTCGAATGGCTGTTTCGGTGACTGCAGCGCGTCACTGGTCCCGGTGCTGAGACCCTGCAGTATCCCACCCCCGATGATGAAGTACGGCTGTACCCTGTGGTAGGCCCGGGCTCCAGTGAGGGCGAACTGCATGGACGCATCGATGATGAGCCAGTCCGCGTCCACCGTGTCCACGACCGCCGGACCGCCCGCGAGGCGCGGGTCGATGACGTATTCGTTCGAGTTGCCGTAGCCGACTCCCAGCTCGAGAGACAGGGGACTGCTGAGCCGCGCCCGGAGCCGGCCGGCGATGTAGGGCGAGGAGCCGGGACCGAAAGGAGGGTCGCCCCGGTTCGTGAACATGTAGCCACCCACAAGGCCGACGCGCGTCCCACGCTCGATCCATCGATACGGCGTATCTATGTTCTCTTCCTGGGCGGCGGCCGGAGTCGGAGCCCGGAGTACTGCTCCGAGCGCCAGGATCACGATGGAGCACGTCCGTAAGAGCCCTCGCGCGCACTTGACCTGCGGCAGTGATTTCATTGACACCTGTTCGAACCGTCGTCTATACTCGACACCGATGAACGCGGAGCCCCGCCGCGATGCTGCGCCCCATGAAGGGTCGAGGCTTCGGGACGGGACTCGAAGAGGCCAATGTAGAGGCCGAACCCTCCCATTTCCAGTTCGGATGTCGCCGCTGAGAATCGCCGTAGCGTCGTTGCTCGCTTCTGGTCTGATCGCCGGGTCCGCAGCTCCGGCGATCGCTCAATCCGTGCGGGTCTCGGTGCCCGAAGAGAATTTCCGCAAGGAACCCGTCGTGGCCGGCAGCAACCGGCTCGCCACAGTCTTCGAAGGGGCGGTCCTCCAGGTCGAAGCGCGTCAGGGTCGCTGGATCCGGGTCGCGCTGGATGGATGGATCTGGAGTGCGTCGGTCTCGGAGACCGACCGCGACGGTTTCGACCTCATCGTCTCGGACCCGGGCGGGGAGAACCTGCGCGAATCACCCGACGGCGAAGCGAGACGAGTCGCTCGACTGCTACGGGGCATGCTGCTGGATCGCGTCGAGCGGCGCGGCAACTGGACGCACGTGCGGCGTTCGGGGTGGCTGTGGTCGGAGTCCACGATCGGCGACGCCCGTGCCGGTCCGGTCGACGCCTCGAGCGAGGACGCGTCGGACGCCCGGGAGCCGGAGCCGTCGGCGCCTCCCAGCCCGGCGGAGCTGCCCGGCCGGATCGTTGTGAGGGGGGAAGGAGCGGAGCTCCAGGTGTCGCCGTCCGGAGACACCCTGGCGCATTTGCGGCCCGAAGCCGACCTCGAAGTCCTGGCGCGGCAGGGAAGCTGGGCCCGGGTGCGAGTCGAGGGGTGGGTATGGGTCCCATCGACCCTTCCGGCCGATTCCGCAGCGGGGGGACAGCTGACCCCGAATGACGTGATGGCGAATCCCGACCAGTACCGGGGCCGACAGGTGCGCTGGCGTCTGCAGTTCGTCTCGGTCGAGCGGGCCGAACCGGCGCGGGGAGACTTCCGCGAAGGCGAGCCGTTCATCCTGGCGCGGGCCACCGGCGAGGCTCAGGGTTTCGTCTACGTGGCCGTGCCCCTCGAGTTGCTGGCCGAGGCGGAAGCCCTGCGACCCCTGCAGATCATCGATGTGCTCGGACGGGTCAGGACCGGACGATCCGCGCTCATGGGAGTTCCCGTGCTCGACCTGATCGCGCTGGACTGAGGAGGCGCGAATGACCAATGGAGGGAAGACGGGGGACACGCCTCTGCGTCACGCCGCCCGCGGACAGGGCGGCGCCGACGGCTCCGCCCGCCATCATCGGGCCGTTCTGCCCGTCGACCGCTCGGTTCTCTGGACGCCGACTCGAGACCCCGGCGATCCGACGGGACCGGCGGAAACGGGACCGTACGAGCTGTTCATGGCCCGCTCCGCGATCCGTCAGATCGACCGGCACTCGGAGGCGGACGCCAGGGAGTCGCGATTCGGATTCCTGCTCGGTCGGCTGTATCGGTGCCCCGAGTCCGGCGTCCACTACTCGGTGGCCGACCACGTCGTTCCGGCGGACGAGAGGGTATCGGAAGACGCGCCGGACCCGTTTCTCCTCAGAGCATGGGCCGACTCCCAGGACGCGTTCCGTGAGCACGGCGGAGTGCTGATCGGTTGGTATCACACGCACTACCTGCTGGGGTTGATGCTCTCGGAGGGCGATCGCGAGATGAATGAGCGGTACTTCGGCGAGCCGTGGCAGTGCTGCGTCCTGACCGTTCCCGATCCGACCCGTCCGATGGGAGGCGTCTTCCGGCCGTCGGCGGCGCAGGCGGGTGCGGAGGGTGAGCCCGCTGCATTCCGCGAGCTGCTGGCCGTGGAAGGGGTTCCGCCGTCCGGCCCGATTCCGACGGCCGTTCGCTGGAAGAACTACGTTCCGGACCGGGAAGTGCGGCAGGAAGCCGCGGAAGCGGACGAAGCGGGCGGGGCCGAGGCCCCGGCGTTCGAGGTGGTCCAGCCGTCCAGGGTGCATCCGGCAACGGTGACCCTGGTGCTTCCGGACAACCGATCGGAGCACCTGTATCCCAGGCTGCCTCTGCGCCGCCGCACCATTCTGTGGCTCTTCGCGGTCGTGGCGATCGCAATCGGCGGATACGTGGGAGGAATGAGGATCTTCCGATCCGGAGAGGAGCAGCCGGTCGTGTCCGCGCCCGAGCAGAGGCCGCCTCTTCCGCCACCGGAGGTAGAGCGGTTCCTCGCTGCCTCGACCACGCTGGAGGAGGGCATGCTGCGGTACGAGGAGAGGCGACAGGATTTCGACCTCGGGCGCATCGGCTGCGAGATGCTCGCGTCGGGCTACTCCGCGGCGGATGACGCGTTCATAGCGATGGCCGGGTCCTACGCGGGGCTCGGCGCGGCGAGCAGCGATTCTCTCGACGCCGAGTACGAGCGGCTGGTGGAAGAGATGAATCGCCTGAACGAGCACTTTGACGCCTCCGGGTGTCCACGTCCCGACTAAGGACAGAGTCCATGCACCGAATCGTCACTTACGCCGCCCTGTTCGCGGTCCTCTTCCTGTCGCCCGCGGCCGTTCGGGCCCAGGAGGCGGAGCCGCTTCAGAAGAGCGACATCATTCGCCTCCTCACCGGGACCACGTACACGAAGGCGGAAGTGGCCGGGATCATCCGGCAGAGCTGCCTGTCCTTCACGCCTACCGAGCGGGACCGGATCGACTTTCGCGCGCTCGGCGCGGATGACGCGGTGATGACGGCGATCGAAGGGTGCGGGGCCCCTGCCGCGCCTCCCGTGGCGGCGCCGGCGCTCCAGTTCAGCATGAGCCAACGCATATTCGACGTCTCGGTCGGCGATTCAGCGCGAGTCCCGGTCGTGGTCGTCCGCGGCTCGCGAGGCGAGAGCGGACTGCGCCTGCAGCTCGTCGGAAGCGGTGCGCTGGCCAGTGGTTCGGATGCGAGAGCGGTCACGAACTCCGAGGGTCGGGCCACGTTCGTGTTTCCCGTCGGGACGAAGGCCGGGGACTTCAATCTGACGCTGAGCGGCGAGGTGGCGGTCGGCGGCTCGAGGGCCGTCACTCTGCGGGTCGCCCCGGCCGCTCCGGCGCGGGCCACGGGGACCCCGGATCCGGTCGTGCTGAGACTGGACGACTCGCCCGCCGCGCTGCGCGTCGGTGTCGTCGACCGGTTTGGCAACGCAGTAGCCGATGTCCCCGTGGAGGTGAGAATCGGTTCGCCGACGGGCGCTACGGTTGCATCGGGACGGACCTCCTCCGCCGGCGCACTGGATGTCCAGGTGCGGATGTCGCTCGTGGGTGGCGCGAACCAGGTGGTCTTCGTTTCGGACGGCGAGGTCCTCGGCTCAGGCGGGCTGGCATTTCCGGCAGGCGCCGTGGCGGAGCTCGTCGCGGTTTCCGGAGCCGATCAGGCGGCCGACCCCGGCCGGGTCCTTCCCCAACCGTTCGTCGTGGCCGTGACCAACC